>DASVPF010000166.1:0-4632 GCA_036382965.1 Thiobacillus sp. | reverse complement strand
GGCGACGGCGGCTACCGCCAGCACGACATCGCCGGCGAATACCTCGCGCGCATCGTCTCCGACGTCAGGCTCGCGCGCCCGATGAAAATCGTCGTCGACTGCGGCAACGGCGTGCCCGGCGCGTTTGCGCCCAAACTCTATCGCGATATGGGCTGCCAGGTGGAGGAGCTGTTCTGCGAAGTCGACGGCAATTTCCCCAACCATCACCCCGATCCCTCGCAGCCGAAGAACCTGCAGGACCTGATCGCGCATCTGAAAAGCAGCGACGCCGAAATCGGCCTCGCCTTCGACGGCGACGGCGACCGCCTGGGCGTGGTCACCAAGGACGGCAGCATCATCTTCCCCGACCGCCAGCTGATGCTGTTCGCCGACGACGTCCTGTCCCGCAACCCCGGCGCCGAAATCATTTTCGACGTCAAGTCGACGCGCAACCTGTTTAACTGGATCCGCGCGCGCGGCGGCCGCCCGCTCTTGTGGAAGACCGGCCACAGCTTCATCAAGGCGAAGATGAAGGAAACCGGCGCGCTGCTCGCCGGCGAGATGTCCGGCCACGTGTTCTTCAAGGAACGCTGGTACGGTTTCGACGATGGCCTCTATGCCGGCGCACGGCTGCTCGAATACCTCTCCAAGCAGGCCGACATCAACGCCACGCTGCACAGCCTGCCCGACACGGTGAACACGCCCGAGCTCAACATCAAGATGGCCGAGGGCGAGCATTACACGCTGATGGATACGCTGCAGAAAACCGCACGCTTTCCCGATGCCAGGGAAGTCATCACGCTCGATGGTTTACGCGTCGAATACGCCGACGGCTTCGGGCTCGCGCGCCCGTCCAATACCACGCCGGTGATCGTGCTGCGCTTCGAGGCCGACAACGCCGCCGCGCTGGAGAAAATCCAGGCCGACTTCCGCCGCGTGATCCACCAGGCCGCCCCCGAGCTCACCCTGCCATTTTGAGCAACGCGACTACGCCGCCGCGCAGCCTGCACGTCATCGGCGGCAAGGGCCTGGGCGGCGCCGAGCGATTCTACATCCGCCTGGTGAATGCGCTGGCACGCCACGGTCAAGCGGTGGCCGCCCTCACTGTGGCGGGTGGCGAGATCGCGCGCGCCATCGACCCGTCGGTGCGCCAGTACCATGCACCGATGCTGGGCGTATGGGATCTCTACTCGCGCTGGCAGATCAACCGCGCGATTGCCGATTTCCGCCCCGACGTAGTGCAGACCTACATGGGACGCGCGACGCGCATTGTGCACCTGCCCAACGGCCAGCGCCCGGTGCATCTGGCTCGGCTGGGGGGCTTTTACAAGCTCAAGGGCTATCGCCATGCCCACGCCTGGGTCGGCAACACGCACGCTATCCGCGACTACCTGACGAAACACGGACTGCCCGCCAACCGCGTGCATTACGTAGGCAACTTTGTTGACACCCCCGAGCGCCTGGCGCCCGCCGCGCTCGATGCCCTGCGCCGCGAGCTCGGGCTCGACGGCTGCCGTATTCTCCTCGGTCTCGGCCGGCTGCATCCCAACAAGGGCTGGGCCGACCTGCTGCACGCCTTCGCGAAGCTGCCCGCATGCCTCCCTCTCCCCAACCCTCTCCCGCTTGCGGGCGAGGGGGCAAACGCTGAGCCCAAACCGATTAACGCGCCGCTGCACCTGCTGATGGTGGGCGACGGCCCGCTGCGCAAAGATCTGGAACAGTTGGCCACGCAGCTCGGCATCGCACCGCGGGTGCACTGGGCCGGCTGGAAGCTCGACCCCGCCCCGTATTATCAGCTGGCCGACGTGTTCGTCTGCGCATCGGTGCATGAGCCGCTCGGCAATGTCATTCTGGAGGCCTGGGCCAACCGGGCGCTGATTGTGTCCACCCGCGCGCAGGGTCCGCTGGAATTGATGCTGGATGACGTCAATGGCCTGCTGGCGCCGCTGTCCGATGCAGCAGGGCTGGCCGAGGTGCTGCACACTGCATTGTCGCTGGATGCCGGCCATAAGTCGCGGCTGATCGAGGCGGGCCACAGCGAAGTGGAACGCCTCTATTCCGAAACGGCGATTGTGTCAGCCTATACCGCGCTGTATGCCGGTCTGCTCGATCAGCGGTCATAGCGCGATAACGGCAAAGCGCTCCAATATTGAAACCTCGCATGGACTAAAATCGCTGCACTTCCCCATCGTTGCCGGAGCCCATCATCGACTGCCTGCTCTTCCAGGATTCCAAGGTCCAAGCCGTCGCATTTGACGACATCAGCGAACATGTCGGCCAGCCAGATCGTTTCATCTGGATCGAGCTGAAATCCCCCGACAGCCAGACCATCACCCGCCTGGGCGATGAACTCGGGCTGCATGCACTGGCGCTGGAAGATGCCATTTCCACCCACCAGCGCCCCAAGCTCGAGGAATACGACGGGCACGTATTCATTGCCACGCGCACCGCACAGCTGTGGGAGTCGCGCATCGAATTGGGCGAAACCCATTTATTTGCCGGCAGAAATTTCGTCGTCGCCATCCGTCATGACAGCGGCAGCGGCTACCAGCGGGTGAGCGACCGCCTGCAACGCCGTCCCAACGGCATCAAGGCGACCACGCCTTACGCGCTGTATCTGGTGCTCGACCTCATCGTCGACCAGTTCAGGCCGGTGATCATGGGCATGCAGGATCAGTTTCATTCGCTGGAAAGCCAGCTGATGAGCGGGGCAAAGTCGGGACGCGACATGCTGGAGCAACTGTACGAGATGAAACGCGATCTGACCGCGTTGCGTGACGCCGCCGAACCGATGCAGGAAATCACCCAGAACCTGATTCGCCTGCATCCGGAGTTGTCCACCAAGGAACTCAAGGCATATTACCGTGACATCCACGACCATGCGGTGCGGGTGTCGGCCGCCATTGATCGCCTGCGCATCTCGACGTCAGACGCGATGCAGTTCCATCTCGCCTCGTTGTCGGTGAAGCAGAACGAATCGGTGCAGAAGCTGGCCGGCTGGGGCGCGTTGCTGGCCTTGCCTACCGTGGTGTTCAGCCTCTACGGCATGAATTTCGTCGACATGCCCGAACTGAAATGGCCGTGGGCCTACCCCGCCCTGCTGCTGCTGACCGGGGTGGGCGTGCTGGTGCTGTATCTGCGACTGAAGCGGCGCGGCTGGATCTAGGAACGGGACCGCCTGCGCCGTGGCCGCCGACAGGCTAGCAGGCGAGCCCCCAGCTCGGCCTCGGTATTGTGGCCTCATTCTGATAAATTCACCCGCCTGTTCAATCCCCTTTTCTGAGCACATGACACACGATTCCGTTCGTATCGGCCTGGTTTCCATCAGCGATCGCGCCAGCAGCGGCGTGTACGAAGACAAGGGCCTGCCCGCGCTGCAAGCCTGGTTCGGCGAAGTGCTGGCCAATCCCGCCGAATTCGTTACCCGGCTGATTCCCGACGAACAGGCGCTGATCGAGGCAACGTTGATCGAACTGGCCGATACTGAAAAGTGCACGCTCATCCTCACCACCGGCGGCACCGGCCCGGCGCCGCGCGACGTCACGCCGGAGGCGACGCTGGCGGTGGCGCACAAGGTGCTGCCCGGCTTCGGCGAGGCGATGCGTGCGGCGTCGCTGAAATATGTGCCGACCGCGATCCTGTCGCGCCAGGTCGGCGTCACGCGCGGCGCCAGCCTGATCCTCAACCTGCCGGGGCAGCCCAAGGCGATCAAGGAAACGCTCGACGGCATCTTCGCCGCCGTGCCCTACTGCATCGACCTGATCGGCGGGCCCTACCTCGAGGCACGCCCGGGCACGATCGCCGTGTTCCGCCCCAAATCAGCGCTGCGGCCTCCGGCATGAGCACCGTCCTCGATGCGCTGGGTCGCGCCCTGCGCGATCTGTTCAGTCTGCGCGTGCTGTGGGTGGTGGTGTGGCCGATGCTGGTCGCTACCCTGTTGTGGCTGGTGCTCGGCATCACGTTCTGGAGCACCTTCTCGGGGTGGATTGCGCAGGGACTCGACGCCATCGGCAACATCCAGGCCTGGCTGGCCGACGTCGAGTCGGTGTGGATCGCCCACGGCATCCAGGCCCTGCTGCACCTCCTGCTGTTCATCCCCCTCGTCTATCTGACCGCACTCGTCATCACCGCACTGTTTGCCATGCCAGCGCTGGTCCGCATGGTGGCCGACCGCGACTACCCCCAGCTCGAACGGAAAAAAGGCGGCGGCTTCATCGGCAGTCTGTGGAATGCGGGCATCGCGCTGTTGCTGTTTGTGGCACTGTGGGTGGTGACGCTGCCGCTTTGGCTGATCGGTATCGGCGTGATCGTGCCTTTCGTGGCGACCGCCTGGCTGAACCAGCGCCTGTTCCGCTACGACGCCATCGCCGAGCACGCCGGCGCCGTCGAAATGGCAGCGCTGTTCAGAAGCGAGCGCCCCGGCTGGTGGGGGCTGGGGCTGCTGACCGGGCTGGTGCAGTTCGTTCCGCTACTCAACCTGTTCGGGCCGGTGCTCGCCGCGCTGGCGTTCGTTCACTTCGGCTTGGGGCGCCTTAACGCGCAGCGGACGGCCTCTGGGCAATGAGGCAAAACGCCGCTTGAAGGCTGCGTCGAGGCTGATTTCGTAAGCGGTCAGCGGCCCGATGACGCAACGCTCCAGGCCGGAGGGCATCA
>DASVPF010000165.1:0-2367 GCA_036382965.1 Thiobacillus sp. | reverse complement strand
CCACTTCACCCAGCTGGAACACCAGGGCGTTCTGCCGCTGATCGACGGTATACATGCTGGTGCTCAGCCCCACCAGCAGCACGACCAGGGCGATCAGCAGGGAACCGATATTCCTGCTCATGGCCTCTCCCCCCGCTCACGGCTGCGGAAGGCGTCGCGCGAGCGCGACTCCGCGGGCGCGGGTGTCGCCGCGGCAGGCGCTATCACAGGCGCAGGCGCCGCCTGCGACAGGAGATCCGGTGCGCCGCCATAGGGCTGGCTGACGATTTGCTGCAATTTGTCGAGCGGCAGATAGAGAAGGCTGTTGCCGCCCTTCTGATCCACCACAACCTTGCTGGTGTTGTTCATGACGGTCTGCATGGTGTCGAGATAGATACGCTGGCGCGTCACCTGCGGCGCCTTCTGGTATTCGGTAAGAATTTGCGCAAAGCGGCTGGCCTCGCCTTCGGCGTTGGCGATCACCGCCTGCTTGTAGCCCTGCGCTTCTTCCTTCAGACGCGAAGCCAGACCGCTGGCGCGCGGCACCACGTCGTTGGAATAGGCTTCGGCTTCGTTCTTCAGGCGCTCGCGGTCCTGGCTGGCCTTCACAGCGTCGTCGAACGCCGCCTGCACCTGCTCCGGCGGCTGAATGTTCTGCAGGGTCACCTGACTGATGCTGATGCCGGTCTTGTAGCGATCGAGAATCTGCTGCATCAGCGCCTTGGCGCGCGCAGCGATGTCGGCGCGGCCTTCATACAATACAAAATCCATCTTGTTCTTGCCGACGATTTCGCGCATGGCGGTTTCGGCCACCTGCAGCACCGTGTCCTCGGGCGCACGGTTGACGAACAGGAATTCCTCGGGGTCTTTCAGGATGTACTGCACCGCGAACTGCAGATCGATGATGTTCTCGTCGTCCGTCAGCATCAGCGACTCTTTCAACACCTTGCTCTTCACCGTGTTGCGGTAACCGATTTCAACGGTGCGGACCTGATCGATATTGACGATTTCACGCGACTCGATCGGCCACGGCAGATGCCAGCGCGGCCCCGGTTCGGTGGTCTCGATGTATTTGCCGAAGCGCAGCACCACGCCGCGCTGACCGGTGTCGATGATGTAGAACCCGCTCGCGATCCATACCAGCACCAGCGCGCCGATCAGCAAGCCGACCAGATTGCCGCCGCCCGCCATGCCACCCGGGGGAAAACCCTCCCCTCCGCCGCCGCCGGAACCCTTGTTGCCGAACAGGCTGTTGAGACGCTGATTGACGCGCCGCCAGAGCTCGTCCAGATCGGGCGGCCCACTGTTCTTGCGGTTATCTTTGTTGCCCCATTGCGGGTCGTTCCAGGCCATATCGTTATGTAGAAAGCACTGTGGTTTGGGGAGAAGTGTCGCCTGGCGCGCCGGTTTCGTCCTGGACGCGGCGGGCGAGCAGGATTTCCGACAGCGCGTCGCGTAAAAGTTCAAGTCCGGCGCCGGTTTGCGCGGATACGTACACGCGCTGGAGTCTACCATATTCGTCGCGCTCCACTCCCGGCGCAACGCCCGTCAAATCGAGCTTGTTGTAGACCCGAAGCTGCGGCACGGCATCCGCGCCGATTTCGCCCAGCACCTTGTCGACCGCTTCGATCTGGCGCTCGCGCCCGGGACTGGCGGAATCGATGACGTGCAGCAGCAGATCGGCCTCGGCGGTGGCTTCCAGCGTGGCGCGGAAGGCGGCCACCAGGTCGTGCGGCAGGCGCGTGATGAAGCCGACGGTATCCGACAGGACCACCTCTCCACTTGCCGGCTCACCGCCGGCTGCTTCGGCCAGTCGTGGCAGATACATCTTGCGCGTGGTCGTGTCGAGCGTGGCGAACAACTGGTCGGCCGCGTAGGCACCGGCGCGCGTCAAGGCATTGAACAGGGTGGACTTGCCCGCATTGGTGTAGCCCACCAGCGCCACCGACACTACGTGCTGGCGTGCGCGCGAGCGCCGCTGGGTGCGGCGCTGCTTTCCGAGCCTGGCGAGCCGCTCGCGCAAGGCCTTGACCCGGATGCCGATCAGGCGGCGGTCGGTCTCCAGCTGTTTCTCGCCGGGGCCGCGCATGCCGACGCCGCCGCGCTGGCGTTCGAGGTGAGTCCAGCCGCGCACCAGGCGGGTCGACAGGTGCTGCAACTGGGCCAGTTCGACCTGCAGTTTGCCTTCGGCGCTCTGCGCACGGCGGGCGAAGATGTCCAGAATCAGGCTGACCCGGTCGATCACCCGGCAATGCAGGCGGCGCTCCAGGTTGCGTTCCTGCGCCGGCGACAGCTCGTGGTTGAAGATGACGACGTCGGCGTCGGCGGCCGCCACCCGCGCGGCGATCTCGTCGGCCTTGCCGCTCCCCACGAACAGCGCGGCGTCCG
>DASVPF010000164.1:0-4105 GCA_036382965.1 Thiobacillus sp. | reverse complement strand
GAGAACCCAGTGCAAGACAGCATCCGCATCCGTGGCGCCCGCACCCACAACCTGAAAAACGTCAACCTCGACCTGCCGCGCAACAAGCTGGTGGTGATCACGGGGCTGTCGGGCTCGGGCAAGTCCTCGCTGGCGTTCGATACGCTCTACGCCGAAGGCCAGCGGCGCTACGTCGAATCGTTGTCGGCCTACGCGCGGCAGTTTCTGCAGCTGATGGAAAAGCCGGACGTCGACCTGATCGAGGGCTTGAGCCCCGCCATCTCGATCGAGCAGAAGGCCACCAGCCACAACCCGCGCTCGACCGTCGGCACGGTCACCGAAATCCACGACTACCTGCGCCTGCTGTACGCCCGCGTCGGCGACCCGCAGTGTCCGGAGCACGGCATCACGCTCGCGGCGCAGACGGTGTCGCAGATGGTCGATGCGGTGCTGGCGCTGCCGGAAGACACCAAGCTGATGATCCTGGCGCCGCTGGTGGTGGGACGCAAGGGCGAGAACCTCGAACTCTTTGCCGAGCTGCGCGCGCAAGGTTTCGTGCGGGTGCGGGTCGACGGCAAGGTGCACGAGATCGACGCCGTGCCCAAGCTCGACAAGAACAGGAAGCACACCGTCGAAGTGGTGGTCGACCGCCTCAAGGTACGCATGGACGCCAAGCAGCGCCTGGCCGAAAGCTTCGAGACCGCGCTGCGCCATGCCGACGGCCGCGCGCTGGCGGTGGAGATGGACAGTAACAAAGAGCACCTGTTTTCCGCCAAGTTTGCCTGTCCGGTATGCAGCTACGCATTGCCCGAACTGGAGCCGCGCCTGTTCTCGTTCAACAACCCGATGGGCGCGTGCGATACCTGCGACGGCCTCGGCCAGATCACCTTCTTCGACCCGGCGCGCGTGGTCGCCTTTCCGCACCTGTCGCTGGCAAGCGGCGCGATCAAGGGCTGGGACAAACGCAACCAGTTTTTCTTCATGATGTTGCAGAGCCTGGCGCTGCATTATGGCTTCGACCTCGACACGCCTTGGGAGGTGCTGCCCGAGCGCATTCGCGATGTGATTCTGAACGGCTCTGGCCGCGCGGCGATCGCTTTCCAGACGCTCGCCCCGCGCGGCGGTTTTACGACCAAGAGCTATCCGTTCGAGGGCGTGCTCGCCAACATGGAGCGGCGCTACCACGAGTCCGACTCGATGGCGGTGCGCGAGGAACTCGCCAAATACCAGAACAACAAGCCGTGCCCCGCCTGCCACGGCACGCGGCTGCGCGAAGAAGCGCGTCACGTGATGGTCGGCGGGGCGCCGATCTACGAAGTCAGCGCGATGCCCTTGAAACAGGTGCTGGCATTTTTCGGCGCACTCAGGCTTGACGGCCACCGCGCGCAGATCGCCGACAAGATCGTCAAGGAGATTGCCGCGCGCGTCGGTTTTCTGAACAACGTCGGGCTCGATTACCTGTCGCTCGACCGCTCCGCCGATACCTTGTCCGGCGGCGAGTCGCAGCGCATCCGCTTGGCCAGCCAGATCGGCTCCGGCCTCACCGGCGTGATGTACGTGCTCGACGAGCCGTCGATCGGCCTGCACCAGCGCGACAACGACCGCCTGCTCGCGACGCTCAAGCACCTGCGCGACATCGGCAACTCGGTGCTGGTGGTCGAGCACGACGAGGATGCGATCCGCGCCGCCGATTACGTGGTCGACATGGGCCCCGGCGCGGGCGTGCACGGCGGCGAAGTGGTGGCGGAAGGTACACCGGAAGAAATCCGCATGAGCACAGCCTCGCTCACCGGCCAGTATCTGTCGGGCCAGCGCGCGATCGCCATCCCCAAAAAACGCCGCGCGCCGGACGTCGAACGGCAGTTGGTGGTAACCAACGCCAGCGGCAACAATCTCAAGAACGTCACGCTCAACCTGCCGGTCGGGCTGTTCGTCTGCGTCACCGGCGTATCGGGGTCGGGCAAGTCGACACTCATCAACGACACGCTCTACACCGCCGTCGCGCGCCATCTCTATGGTTCCAGCGCCGAGCCCGCGCCACACGGCGAGATCCACGGCCTGGAATTTTTCGACAAGGTGATCAACGTCGACCAGAGTCCGATCGGCCGCACCCCACGCTCCAACCCGGCCACGTACACGGGTCTCTTCACCCCGATCCGCGAACTCTTCGCCGGCGTGCCCGAAGCACGCATGCGCGGCTACGGGCCGGGCCGCTTCTCGTTCAACGTCAAGGGCGGACGCTGCGAGGCCTGTCAGGGCGACGGCGTGATCAAGGTCGAGATGCATTTCCTGCCCGACATCTACGTGCCGTGCGACGTCTGCCATGGCGCGCGCTACAACCGCGAGACGCTGGAAATCCAGTACAAGGGCAAGACCATCCGCGACGTGCTGGAAATGACCATCGAGCAGGCACACGAATTCTTCGCCGCGGTGCCAGTGGTCAAACGCAAGCTGCAAACCCTGCTCGACGTCGGCCTCGGCTACATCCGCCTCGGCCAGTCCGCCACCACGCTGTCGGGCGGCGAGGCGCAGCGCGTCAAGCTCGCGCTCGAACTGTCCAAACGCGACACCGGCCGCACGCTCTACATCCTCGACGAACCCACTACCGGCCTGCATTTCGCCGACATCGATCTACTGCTAAACGTGCTGCAGCGGCTGTCCCACGCGGGCAACAGCGTGGTCGTCATCGAACACAACCTCGACGTCATCAAGACCGCAGACTGGCTGATCGATCTCGGCCCCGAAGGCGGCGCCGGTGGCGGGCAGATCGTCGCCGAAGGCACGCCCGAAGCGGTGGCGGCGAACAAGGCCAGCCATACCGGGCATTACCTGCAACCCGTACTTTCGCGCCACTGAAATGGCCGATCCGGTCCGCCTTTCCAAACTGATGTCCGAACGCGGCCTGTGCTCGCGCCGCGAGGCCGACAGCTACATCGAAAAAGGACTCGTCTTCGTCGACGGTCGCCGGGTGAGCGAACTCGGCACCAAGGTCGACCCCGACTGTGCGATCCGTCTCGACACGCAAGCCAGCGCGCAGCAGCAGCAGCGCGTCACCCTCCTGCTGCACAAGCCGGTCGGCTATGTGTCGGGGCAGCCGGAGCCGGGCTATCAACCTGCCGTGGTGCTGATCCGCCCCGATACCCAATGGCAGGACGGACGTGCGAACCAGGCCTTCCAGCCCGCGCACCTGAAAGGTCTGGCCCCCGCCGGACGGCTCGATATCGACTCGACCGGGCTGCTGGTGCTGACGCAGGACGGGCGCATCGCCAAACAGCTGATCGGCAACGACTCCGACATCGAGAAGGAATATCTGGTGCGGGTCGAGGGCCGGCTGGACGACAAAGGCCTTGCGCTGCTCAACCACGGCCTCGCGCTCGACGGCCGCCGATTGCGCCCGGCCAAGGTCGGCTGGCAGAACGCCGACCAGTTGCGCTTCGTGCTGAAGGAAGGCCGCAAGCGCCAGATCCGCCGCATGTGCGAACTGGTCGGGCTGAAGGTGGTGGGCCTGAAGCGCGTGCGCATCGGCCGCGTGCGGCTGGGCGATCTGCCACCCGGGCAATGGCGCCACCTGCGGCCGGACGAGCGCTTCTAGACGCTAGCTGCGCACATGGACCCGCGCATCCTGCTGCTGGACGGTCCCCGGCGCCGTCTGCGCGTCTGCCGTGAATGGGAATAGAAGAAGGAAACCGCAAAGGAAGGAAAAAAGGAGCCCGGGGACCCGCACTGTTCACCACCGTCTAACTCTTTCTCTTAGAACGGCCCCCTCTACGCCCTGTTGCCTCACTCGCCATCCCCCCCTTTACCATCTGCTTACCCCTTGAGTCTCCTCCACTCACCTCTTGACACCAGTCTGCTCCTTCATTTACATTGGCACTCGTTGAGCAGGAGTGCTAACAACGGTCGCTCCCCCGCTCGAACAGCGAAGCCTAACGATCAGGAAGTTCCTGTAAGACATTGATTATAAGTAGCTTCGCTGAAATGGAATCCCAACAATAATTCTCAGAAGGAGCTGCGACATGGCTAAGCTAACTCCCCTGCAGGATCGGATCCTGGTGAAGCGCCTGGAAGTGAAAGAGACCAAGAAGGGTGGCATCATCATCCCGGATACCGCCATGGAGAAGCCTCA
>DASVPF010000163.1:0-1872 GCA_036382965.1 Thiobacillus sp. | reverse complement strand
GTCTGGCGCGGTCGCTGCCAATTCCGCGGCATGTTTGCGGGTGTCGGCGTCATTGCCGGAAGTCCACCGGATATCGATCCGTATGTTACGGCCTTCAGTCCAACCTAACTGCTGCAACTCCTGCAGGAAAGCTGCAATGCGGGCCTTCGATTGCGGATCGTCCGCAGATGTCGGCAAGAGCGCGCCGATACGCCGCATGCCCTGCTGCGCATGCGCCGCGAGCGGCCACGCCGCTGCCGCGCCGCCGAGGAGCGTGATGAACTCGCGCCGCTTCATGTGTGGATGGCCCCCGCCTGGCAAGAGATCTTTGGGCGTGCGGCGCAGAGGTCGCTTGCAGTCATGTGTCCGGCCTGTTGATGCAGTCCGGATGGACTGCTGGCCCTGATGGGGTCCGCGAACCGAGGCCTCATCATTCGAACGGGATCGATGTCCCGGTGAAGCGGCAGGCTTCTCTCGGTTGCGTCGGATCGACCGACTGTGCCATCACGCGTCATTGCTCTCTCGCAAGCTCCAGAACGTGGCTCAGCAGCCTAAGCCGCCGCGGCCATGCGCTGGTAGTTCTCCTTGCGCTGCATCACCGCCCAGGCGATGCGCGCCGTCTTGTTCGCCAGCGCCACGGCGACGACCAGGCTCGGCCGCCGCCGGCGCAGTCCGATCACCCAAGGATCGGCATTGGTCGCCTTCGAGCGCAGCAGATTGGCGCTGGCGCCGTTGATCAGGAGCCGGCGCAAATAGTGGTTGCCGCGCTTGGATATCCCGCCCAGGCGGACCGTGCCCCCGGTCGAATTCTGCCGCGGCACCAGACCCAGCCAGGCCGCAAACTCGCGCCCGCTGCGGAAGCCGCTCGGCTCCGGAACCGTCGCCGCGATCGCCGTGGCGATGATCGGCCCGATGCCAGGGATCGTCGCCAGCCGCTGGCTGACCGGGTTGCTCTTGTGCCAGACCATGAGTTGCTTCTCGATCGCCGCAACCGCCGCCTCCAGCTGCTCAATCTGGGCGGCCAGCACCTGGAGCACTTGGCGCGCCAAATCCGGCAGCCGCGCCTCGCCCTCATCGCGCACAATGGTGATCAGCTTGCCAACGTTGCGTAAGCCCTGCGGCGCAATGATCCCGAACTCCGCCAGGTGCGCCCGCAAGGCATTCACCAGCCCCGTGCGCTGGCGCACCAGCCGCTCCCGGCCACGGTGCAGCAGCACAGCGGCCTGCTGCTCAGCGGTCTTCACCGTCACAAAGCGCATCGTCGGCCGCACAACCGCCTCGCAGATCGCCGCCGCATCCGCCGCGTCGTTCTTGTTGCGCTTGACGTAGGCCTTCACGTATTGCGCCGGCATCAGCCGTACCTCGTGGCCAAGCGCA
Organism: Thiobacillus sp.; assembly: GCA_036382965.1. GTDB lineage: Bacteria > Pseudomonadota > Gammaproteobacteria > Burkholderiales > Thiobacillaceae > Thiobacillus. The sequence continues at coordinate 516 of DASVPF010000163.1, read as the reverse complement.
CGCAACTCCCGCGCCCAGTAGTGCGCCGTCGCACACGCCTCCATCCCAACCACGCAGCCCGGCAGCCGGCTGAAGAATGCCAGAACCTGCGCACGCCGAAGCTGCTTGCGCACAACCGTCGCTCCCTCTGCATCGACCCCGTGCACCTGAAAAACATGCTTCGCCAAGTCCAATCCGATCGTAGTAACCTCGCCCATGGATGGCTCCCATTCGCTGCTGATTCGATCAGACAGCAGTTTGGCACTCAGATGCCGCAAGGGGGCCATCCACCCCATCATTCGATCACCTCGTCGGCGCGGGCGAGCAGCGAGGGCGGGATTTCGATGCCGAGCGCCTTGGCGGTCTTGAGGTTGATGGTCAGTTCGAACTTCGTTGGCTGCTGAACGGGAAGATCGGCCGGCTTAGCTCCCTTGAAGATGCGATGCACGTATGATGCGGCGCCACGCACGGACTCGACGTTGTCGACGCCGTAACCGATCAGACCGCCTTGTCTGACGGTGGCGCCGTTGGCATAGA
>DASVPF010000162.1:0-10944 GCA_036382965.1 Thiobacillus sp. | reverse complement strand
CGGACGTGTCCCACTGCACCAGCTCGCCCAACCGGCTCCGCCGCGGCCGCCAGGCGTGCACTTGCGGCACGCTCTGTTTCTTCCCCCGCCACAGCTTGGCCCGCATTAAAAAAGTAGGGGCTCATGCGCCCCGCCTTGGTCTTGTACTCGCCAAAACACAGCACATTCGATGCGATGGCGAATTCCACAAACTCGGCTTTGTAATCGGACATTTTTCCCAATTTCTTGAATCGATCTTGATGCGAATTATATCGGCCAACCTCAACGGCATCCGCTCCGCCGCCACCAAGGGCTTCTTCGACTGGCTGCCCACGCAAAACGCCGACGTCGTCTGCGTGCAGGAACTCAAGGCGCAGGCCGCCGACCTCAAGCCCGAATTCGTGACGTGCGACGGCCTCAGCGGCGCCTTCCACTACGCGGAGAAGAAGGGCTACAGCGGCGTCGGCGTCTACACCCGCCAGTCGCCGCAGCAGATCATCGAAGGACTCGGTGTACCCGAGTTCGATCTTGAAGGCCGCTACATCGAAGCCGATTACGGCCACCTCGCCGTCATCTCGCTCTACCAGCCGTCCGGCTCCTCTAGCTCCGATCGCCAGCAAGCCAAGTTTCGCTTCCTCGACGCCTTCTTCCCGCATCTCGAAGCGCTGATCAAAAGCGGCCGCGAAATCGTCATCTGCGGCGACTGGAACATCGCCCATAAAGAGGTTGACCTGAAGAACTGGAAATCCAACCAGAAGAATTCCGGCTTCCTGCCCGAGGAACGCGCCTGGATGACGCGCCTGTTCGACGAACTCGGCTGGGTCGATGTCTACCGCAGCCTCTATCCCGAGCACACCGGCGAGGCCTACACCTGGTGGAGCACCCGCGGCCAGGCCTGGGCCAAGAACGTCGGCTGGCGCATCGACTACCAGATCGCGACGCCCGGCATCGCCGCCAAAGCAAAATCCGCCCGCGTCTACAAGGACCAACGCTTTTCCGACCACGCGCCGCTGATCGTCGATTACGATTACGATGCGTGATTCTTAGCGCTCAGGCACTGCTTTGTGAATTCGTGTTTACCGCATAGTTGCGCGGCTATGTGGCTAACATCACTAAAACTTGACCTCCTGACCATGCCGTTCAACTTCGCTTCGACGCATCGCCTGCTGGCGGTGCTTTTTCTCGGTTTTGCCTCGGGTCTGCCGCTGGCGCTGACCGGGCAGGCGATGCAGGCCTGGCTGTCGGTCGCGGGCGTGGACATTGCCACGATCGGCTTTCTCGGCCTGGTCGGCGTGCCGTACACCTTCAAGTTCCTGTGGGCGCCGCTGATGGATCGCTTCGAACTGCCGTGGCTGGGGCGGCGACGCGGCTGGCTGGTGCTGACGCAGTTGATGCTGGCAGGCGTGCTGACCTGGATGGCGAGCGTGTCGCCCGCGACGACGCCGCTGCTGTTCGCCGCCGCGGCGGTGAGCGTGGCGTTCTTTTCCGCGTCGCAGGATGTGGTGATCGATGCCTACCGTACCGACGTGCTGCTGCCAAAAGAAAGGGGCTTAGGCTCGTCGCTGGCGGTGTTCGGTTACCGCCTGGCGATGATACTGTCGGGCGGCATCGCGCTGATCTGGGCCGACCAGTGGGGCAGCTGGCCGCAGGTGTATCGCGTGATGGCGGGGATTTTTGTCGCAGCGGCAGCGGTGTCCATGCTGACGCTGCCGCGCGTCAGTGGCACATCGCAGCCGCTCGACTCCAACCCGCTCCGGGAGTTGCGCGGCTTTGTCGCCTTGCTCGCCGGTGTGCTGGCGGGCGCGTTCGTCAGCCGCTGGGCGCTGATGGCGCTGGGCTTCGACCCCGACGACGCCAACAAATGGGTACGCCTGCTGTTCGTGCTGGCGGGCATGGCCTGCGCCCTGCCATTGGGCGCGTGGGCGGCGCGCAAGGTCGGATTCGAGACGCTGAACCGTTCGCTCGCCAGCTACTTTGCGCAGCCCGGCGCGTGGGCGTTTCTGCTGCTGATCGTGCTGTACAAGTTTTCCGATGCGTTTGCCGGCAGCCTGACCACGGTGTTCCTGATCAAGGGCATGGCGTTCACCCAGGCCGAGGTCGGCATCGTCAACAAGATCATCGGCATCTGGCTCACGATTTTCGGCGCGCTGATCGCGGGCGCACTGATGCTGCGCATGTCGCTGGTTCGCGCGCTGCTGATTTTTGGCGTGCTGCAGATGCTCGCCAACTTCGGCTTCTGGGCACTCGCGGTGTCGGGCAAGGGCGCGTGGGGCGGCTTCACCCTGGCGCCGTTCGACTGGGGCATCGTCGCGCTGCACCAGCCCGCCGCGATCGACGGCCTGCTGATGTTCGCCATCGCCGCCGAGAACATCACCAGCGGCATGGGGACGGCGGCGTTCGTCGCCCTGCTGATGAGCCTGTGCAACCATCGCTACACCGCGACGCACTACGCCCTGCTGTCGGCGCTGGCAGCGGTCGGGCGCATCTACATCAGCCCGCTGGCCGGGGTCTTGTCCGAGTCCATCGGCTGGCCCGCATTCTTCGTGCTGGCAGTCGCCTTCGGCTTGCCCGGGATTTACATGGTGTGGCGCATGCGCCATGCCATCGCCGACCTGACCCAGACCAGCGCGCCGGCATGATCGAGCTCTCGCTCCTCACCGCGCTGCTTGCCGGCCTGCTCGGCGGCGTGCATTGCGTCGGCATGTGCGGCGGCATCGTCGCGGCCTTCTCCTTCCGCGCCGACGGCAGTTCGCCGCCGTTGCGTCTGCATCTGGCCTACAACCTGGGACGGGTGGCGTCGTACACGATTTTCGGCGCGCTGGCGGGCGCGCTCGGCGCATCGCTGAAGCTGACCGGGTTCGTGCCGGTGCAGACCGCGCTGTTCGTGCTGGCGCAGGCCGTGATGATCCTACTCGGCCTGTATCTGGCGGGGTTCAGTCAGTGGGTGCTGGTGTTCGAGCGCGGCGGCAGCGTGCTGTGGCGCGCGGTGAAGCCGCTGTTCCAGAAGCTGCTGCCGGTGAAATCGATGCCGCAGGCGCTGCTGGCGGGCATGGCCTGGGGCTGGCTGCCGTGCGGGCTGGTGTATTCGGTGCTGGTGACGGCGCTGGCGGCCGGCAGCGCCACCTCGGGCGCGGCGCTGATGCTGGCGTTCGGCCTCGGCACGCTGCCGAATCTGCTGGGCATGGGCCTGTTCGCACGACAGCTCCAGCCGTTCATGCAGCAGCGCTGGGTACGCCGCGCCGCCGGCCTGACGGTGGCAAGCTTCGGCGTGTGGGGCCTGCTGCATCTGGTTTATTCGGCGTTCTCGAACACCTGAAAGCAGGCGCCAGCGCTGCGTCAAAAAACCCGACGGTTTTACTTGTAGAAACTCTGGTTGAAGACCATGTCCTGCTTGGGCACCCCGGCCACTTCGACCGTGGCGGTGAATTTCAGGGTATCCGGCGGAGCAATGCGGAAGTCGCCCAGGTAGTAGATCGCGGTGCCTTCCCTGATTTCGCGCATCTCCACGCTGGCCAGCTGCTGGGTGAGGTTGGTGAAATACAGGGTGATTTTGGCCGCAATCGGCACTGGAACGCCCATCTTGTTCGGCTTCAGCACCGCCATGGTGACCAGGCCGCGCGTCTTGCTGCGCTCGATTTTATAACTGCGCGCGACGTCGGGCAGCAGTTCGTCGGTGGTGATGGCGTTGTAGTGAATCTGGAGCGGACCGAGATTTTGCGAGATTTCGGCGTGGGCGACGGCAGCGGCGGAACACAGGCACAGGGCGGCAAGCAGGCGCTTCATGGTCTCTCTCCTTTTATTGTGGGAACGACTATCCGAATTCTAGGCGCTTATTTGAAGGTAGCGAGCCAGGTGCTCAAGTCGTCCAGCACGCGGCCGACTGCCTGACTGGATGCCTGCGCGGCACCGGCTGCATCGAAGCGCGTCAGCGGTACCTGCTGCTCGAATACGCGGCGCCCCAGCAGCTTGCGCTGTTTCAGGTCCACCAGCTCGGCGCGCAGCTCCAGCCGCACCTGGCCCGGGTTGCTCGTGGCATCGTGATAGAGCTCGACCAATTCGGTATCCAGCAGCAGGTCGCCGCGCACGTAGCCGCCGCTGGCGCTGACGTGCCAGATGCCCTGCCGGTCGAGGCGGGCGCGCATGAGATCGGCGAAACGCTTGCCGGGCCGTTCGGTCCAGCGCGCGAACTGGTACTGGCCGCGGGTGCCGGCGCTGCGGCTGAAGACGATCTGGTCGGTGTCATAGAAACCGGCGCTGGTGGTGTCGGGCACCACCAAGGTGAGGGGCGGTTCCCCCCGCGCTTGAGCGGGTAATGGATCGGTGTCCTGGGGTACTCCCACCGGAGCGGGATCGCTCAGCACGTAATATTCCACGGCAGGGGCATTGGGCCGGTCGCCAAGGTTGACGCACGCGCTCAGAAACGAAGCCAGCACGAGCAGCAGGAAACGGGATGTCATGGCAGTTTTTCTCCGGGGCCGAGCTGTTTCTGGCCGGGACCGAACAGAATGGCGCGCGGGTTGGACAGGCGCTGGCCGGCGGCGGTGAGAGCATCGGCGCTGGTGCGCACGTCGCGGCTGACGTTGGTCATTTCCAACGTGCCGGTTTCGGAGAGTTGCTGGATGCGCTCGGAAATCAGGCTGGCGTCGCGTTGCAGCGTGGCCAGCGCAGCGACGGTCTGCTTCAGTGCGGCGTCGGCGTTCTGCCCCACGCCGGTGAGGCTGCCCTCCGCACGGGTGGCAGCCTGCCCGATGCTGGCGCTGGCAGTACGGAATTCGGCGGACGCATCGCGGATACCCTGCAGCGCGGCATCCAGATTCTGCTTGTTGGCGGCAAGATGTCCGGACAGTTCGTTGAGGTTGGCGAGTGTCTGTCTGATGGCGCGCTGGTTGTCTTCCGACAGCAGCGTGTTCATGCGCTCCAGTACCTGCTCGCCGTTGACCGCCAGCCGCGAGACGGCGGTGGCGACCTTGTCGATGTTGGAACTGCCCTCGGCGATGACGGGATAGCGTTCGCCCTTGGGCGCCTCGTTCAGCAGGGGCGCGTTGCTCGGGCCGTTGTCGATTTCAACCGCGGCGATGCCGGTCACCAGGTTGCGTTTGATGTAGGCCGCGGCGCCCTGATGCACCGGCACGCCCTCGTCGATGCGCGCGGTGACGCTCACGACCTCATCGCCGCCCTGGGCGAAGCGGTAGCCATCGACCGTGCCGATCTTGATGCCGCGCATCTTCACCGGGCTGCCGAGCGCCAGCCCGTCGAGCGACTGTTTCCTGAAATAAATGGTGTACGTCTGATAGGCAATGGTGTCGGCCGCGCCCGCCAGCCACACGATCGCCGCCGTCATCAGCGCGACGGCCACCAGCACCAACGCGCCCACCAGGGTGTAGCGGCCTTCAGTTTCCATGCATCAGTTCCTCTTCCCGTGCGCGCGCGGCAAAGTAATCCTTGAGCCACGGATCGTCGATGGTTTTCAGTTCGGCCACGGTGCCGCTGCCGAGCACGCGGCCGTCCGACAAGACGATGACGCGGTCGATGATCGAAAACAGTGTATCCAAGTCATGGGTGACGAGGAATACGGTGAGGCCGAGGCTGTCGGCCAGCAAGCGGATCAATGTGTCGAAGGCGCGCGCCGAAATCGGGTCGAGGCCGGAGGTCGGCTCGTCGAGAAACAGCAGTTCGGGGTCGAGCGCAAGCGCGCGCGCCAGCGCGACGCGCTTCCTCATGCCGCCGGACAGCTCGCTCGGGCGCTTGCCGGCCACCTCGGGCGGCAGCCCGGCCAGCGCCAGCTTCAGCCGCGCCAACTGGCGGCCGGTGGCATGCGGCAACGCGGTGTGCTCGAACAGCGGCGTGGCGACGTTGTCCTCCACCGAGAGCGAGGAGAACAGCGCGCCATCCTGGAACAGCACGCCGAAGCGCCGGCGCAATGCGTTCATCTGCTCGGGCGTGCTGTCCCATACCGACTGCCCGAACAGTTCGATGCGCCCCGCCTGCGGTTTCAGGAGGCCGATGATTTCGCGCAGCAGCACCGACTTGCCGGTGCCGCTGCCGCCGATCAGCGCGACGACCTCGCCGCGCGCCACGGAGAGATTCAGGCCGCGATGGATGTGGTGCCCGCCGAGCGTGGTGGAGACGTCGCGGATGTCGATGATCGTTTCGCGCATCAAATATCGAGCCGCACGAACATCACGGCAAAAATCGCGTTGAGGATGATAATGGCGACCAGGCTCTGCACCACGGTGGAGGTGGTGTGCTCACCGACGCTGCGCGCGTCGCGGGTAACCGACAGTCCCATGCGGCAGGCGATCAATGCGATGAAAATCGCGAACACCGGCGCCTTGCCCAGCCCCACCAGCAGGGTTTTCAGCAGCAGCACGTCGGCCACCCGGTCGACGAACATGTAAACCGAGATGTCCAGCTGCTGCCGCGTCACCAGCATGCCGCCGACGATGCCGGCGACGTCGCCGATGAAGACCAGCAGCGGCAGGGCGAGCAGCAGGGCGAGCATGCGCGGAATCACCAGCACCGCCAGGGGCGACAGGCCGAGCGTGCTGATGGCGTCGATTTCCTCGGTGACCTTCATGGTGCCGAGCTGCGCGGTGATGGCAGCCCCGGTGCGTCCGGCCACCAGGACGGCGACGATGACCGGCGAAATCTCGCGCAGGATCGCCAGCAGCAGACCGTCGACGACAAAGATGTTGGCGCCGTATTGCTGCGCCTGCGAACCCAGCAGATAGGCGAACACCACGCCGAGCAAGAACAGCATGCCGGCCACGATGGGAATCGCGCCGACGAATATCGCGTTCACCTGCGCGCCGAATTCGCGCCAGCGCCAGCGCTCCGATTTGCGCAGCAGCGCCGCCAGCTCGAAAAACAGGCGGCCGATGAAATCGAGCAGGCCGACGACATGGCCCCCTATCGCCAGGCTGCCGCGCCCGATGAGCGCCAGCACGCCTGCGGGCTGCGGCGCGGGCGGCGCGCCTGCGAGTGCGCCGTGCCGGGCCACCAGGTGCAACATCGCCAGATGCTGCGGCTGGAACGCGCGCAATTAGGGCAGCGGGTCGCCGGCGTGCGGGCGCGCGGCGGCCAGCAGCAGCCATGCACCGTTGGTATCGAGCTGGGTGACGCCGGCGCCGTCGAGGATGTGCACGGTCTTGCCGGCAAGCCGCGGCAGCGCGGCGGCGGAATCGGCATGCCAGACGCCGCTGGCGAAGAGCGCGCCCTCGGCTTCGTCGAAGTGCGCGCTGGCCTGGGTCATGTCAAACCCAGGGGATTATTGGGATCGATGCCCGGCATGAAAGGCAGGCCGCGCTCGCGATGGGTGACCTGATAGACGCAGCCGATCCAGTTGCCGACCACCGCTTCGGCGGTGTCGTGCCAGGTGTTGTCGAGCAGCGGCAGCAGATGCGCTTCGGGAAAGGCCAGCGTTTCGCCCGCCCGCGTGCGCCTGCCGAACTCGGCGAGGAGCGCCTGCGCCTGGCGGTCGAAATAGCGCAGCGGAAACGGCGGAAACGCGGACAGCTTGCCGGCGGCGGCGAGCAACAGGTCGCGCTTGTATTCCTTCAGCAGCGACACCGTGTCGTATTCCGGGTGCCCCTGAAAAAACACGGTGCGCAGGCCATCGCGGCTCACCGCCAGATGCACGCCCGCCTCCGCGCTTTCGACCAGCACCTTGACCCCGGCCGCGTCGAACTGCGCGCGCGAGACGTCGTTCCAGCGCGAATGCGGGACGTCGAAGCGGGTATTGACGTCGGCCACCAGCGGATGGCGGCCGTCGGTCACGCGATGCTCGTACACGCCCCAGATTTTTTGCGGCTGCTTGACCCGCGTCTGGCCGTAGCGGAACTGCATCACCGCATGCGTGGCGAGGCACGAGCACAGCGTCGAGGTGACGTTGTCCCAGGCCCAGTCGATCACCTCGATCAGCGGCTGCCAGAACGGCTCATCGGCGAGGCCGGGATGGCTGACGTTGGCGCCGGTGATGATGAGCGCATCGAGCCCCTTCTCGCGAATGGCGTCGAAGGGTTCGTAGTACTGCGCGATGTGCGCCCGCGCCGTTTCGTTGCGCGGCAGCGTCGGCAGGGTGAAGGGGTGCATGTAGAACTGTGCGATCGGATTCGATTCGCCGACCAGCCGGTAGAACTGCCGCTCGGTCGCCTCCAGCGCCGCGTCCGGCATCATGTTCAAGAGGCCAACGTGCAGCTCGCGGATTTCCTGATTGGCCGCGCGCTCGGTCGACAGCACCGTGATGCCGTCGTGGCGCAGGCGGTCGAAAGTCGGCAGGGCGTTATGCGCGACCAGCGGCATGCGTTTCCCCTGAACCCTGACCCCTGACTCCCGATCCCTTTCTTGCGATCGCGCTTTCCAGCAGCGCCATGAAATCGCGCTCGTCGCGCACCTGCGCCACTTCCTGCGAGGTTACGGTGTAGCCGTGCGGCTGCGCAATTGCTTCATAACGCGGGATGCGCGAATGGAACAGGCGCGGGAACACCCAGCGCGCAAAATCGTTCGGCTCGATCTGCGCCACGAATTCGAGGCCCTTTTCCTTCAGATAGAGCGGCAGCTGCTCGGCGAGGAAGGCCGGGCGGAAATACAGCGGCTTGGGGTCGGACTGCGCACGCTTGATCAGCGTGTCTTCCTCTTCGCGCGTGGTGGTCTGGATATAGAGGATCAGCGTGTGCTCGGCCAGCAGTTCAACCACGCCGGGCTCGTCCAGCTCGCACAGGCTGCCGCCCACATCGTTGACGAAATGCGGATAGCCGTAGATTTCCTGGCCCTTGCGGATGAAGCCCGGCACGTCGCGCATGGCGGCGATTTCGGCATCGCGGTAGGCCGCCTGGCGGCGCGTGAACTCGTCCAGCGAAAGGCCGCCCCACTGCGGCCCGCCAAGTTTGCCGACGAAGGTCAGCACCGGGCCGAGGTCGTGGATCTTGATGTTGTTGTTGATGTTGATCCAGTCCTTGCGCAGCAGTTCGCGCAGAAAGGGCACGCTCATCGCCTGCTGCTTGATCAGGTCGAGGATCGGTTCGTCGAGATAGCGCGTGCCGATGCGGTAGTCGCCGGAGAAATGGAACCAGTCGTGGCCGCGCAGCATGGAGGAGATGTGCGTCTTGCCGACGCCGGACATGCCGAGCAAGGTGATGCGCTTGGTCGGCCAGGCGCGGAAGGTTTCGGGGGTGAAGTGCATGGGATCGCTTTTCTTATGGATAGCGCGAAGCCTACCGAAAAGCCATGCAATTAAAAAGGGTGGTTCGTGCCGCGTCATCCGGCTTGGCGGCATGACGCCGCGTCAGGCGCCCGTTTGTGGCCGGCTGCCGGATGCGCTCCGCAGGCTCGAGAACTTCCGATACGTCCACTTGGCTTGCGCGGAATCCAGACTAGATTGAGCATTCAAGGTCAACGCGCTTCCTGCCATGAAAAACTTCGTTACCTTTCCGATGGGCTGCCTTGGGATGCTTGGGGTGCTCGCATCCGGCGCCTGCCGTGCCGGCGATCCGGCGCCCGCCGAGACGGTGTATCGCGCAAGCGTCGCCGCCGATGGCGTGCAGCACGTCAAGATCGAAGGCGGATCCTATTTCTTCAAGCCGAACCGGGTGATCGTGAAGGCGAATGTGCCGGTCGAGCTGACGGCGAGCGTGGAGCGAGGCGTGGTTCCCCACACCCTTGTCATCCGGGCGCCCGAGGCGGACATCGCGGTCGATGAAAGCCTGTCGAGCCAGCCCAGGAGCATCCGCTTTACCCCCACCGCTGCCGGCCGCTACCCGTTCTACTGCAGGAACAAACTGCTGTTCTTCGCAAGCCACCGCGAGAAGGGCATGGAGGGCGTGCTCGTCGTGGAATAACGATGCTGTCCGCGCTGATGCTGGCCACCGCACTCAACGGAACACGCCTAGCGCCCCTGGCCGACGCCATCGAGCATTACCGCACGGTCGAGACCTACCGCGTCACCCTGCGTTCCGCTCGTGCCGACGGCGAGGAGCACCTCCGCTATTTCTACCGCAAGCCCGGCTTTGTACGCATGGAGTTCATCCGCCCGCATGCGGGCGCGGTGCTGGTATACAGCCCGCTCAGCCGGCGCGTACGCATGTGGCCGTTGGGGGCCGGCCGTTTTCCGGAACTCGGCCTGAGTCCGCGCAATCCGCTGATCCGCAGCCTGGGCGGTCAAACCGTCGACAAGTCGGATGTCGGGGCGCTGTTCGACCATGTGCGCGCTCTGCTGGAGCAGGGCCAGGCGGACGCAATGGGCGAAGAGCGCGTGGACGGCCGCACGGCCCTGCATCTGGTGGTGACCGGCGCGCCGGGTGTGACGGTGGCCGGCGTGCATCGCTACGAACTGTGGCTGGACCCGGTGAACCAGTTCCCGCTCAAGGTGATCAGCCGCGATCGTGCGGACGCCGTCATCGAAACCGTCACGCTGGACGCGCTGGAAATCAACGTTCCGCTGGCGGATGCCCTGTTCGATCCCGCGGGGGAATGAGACATGGAGTACCGCTTCGTCACCCGCTGGCGTATCGAAGCCCCCATCGAGGCCGTGTGCGAGGCCATCTCCCATTCCCTCGACTGGCCGCAGTGGTGGCGCAACGTGGAACGCGTCGAGGAACTCGACCCGGGCGACGCCCGCGGCATCGGCAGCGTGCGCCGTTACACGTGGCGGGGACGCCTGCCCTACCGGCTCACATTCGACCTGTGCGTGACCCACGCCGAATGGCTGACAGTCGTCGAGGGCATCGCGAGCGGCGACGTGGAAGGCCGGGGCCGCTGGCATTTCACCACCGACGGCACGGTGACGAGCGTATGCCTCGACTGGCAGGTGCACAGCACGTCCGCCTGGATGAACCTGCTGGCGCGGTGTGCGCGCCCCCTGTTCAAGTGGAACCACGACGGCATCATGCGGCACGGCGGCGAAGCCCTGGCACGCATGCTCAATGCCCGCCTGATCGAAGTCGCGCACGACTGAGGGATCGGTATACC
>DASVPF010000161.1:0-17473 GCA_036382965.1 Thiobacillus sp. | reverse complement strand
AAGAGACCGAGCAGGAACGCGCGCGCCTGGTTTCGCTGCTGTCGGCGATGAATCTCGGCATTCTGTTCGTCGCCGCCGACGGCCGCGTGATTTACCACAACCCCACGTTCAGCCGCAGGTGGATGATCGAGGAGGGCGCGGGACTCATCGGCCTGCCGGTAAACGACGTGCTGGCCCAATCCGCCTCGGTCCTGGCGCGTCCCGATCATTTTTCCAAGCATTTGCTGGCGGTGCTGGAAACGCGCGAATTGTCGGAGCGCTATGAAATCCAGATGACCGACGGCCGCGTCATCACCGAGCTCGATTACCCGGTGCGCGACCGCGACGGCCGCTTCATCGGCCACCTGTGGATTTACGAGGACATCACCCGCGAGCGCCAGACCGCCGAGCAGCTGGTGTATCTGGCCGAACGCGACGCGCTCACCGGACTCTACAACCGCCACCGCTTCCAGCAGGAACTGGCGCGCACCATGCTGGACAGCGACCGCCACCAGATACAGTGCGCGGTGATGTTCTTCGACCTCGACGAATTCAAGACCATCAACGACAGCTACGGCCACCGCGCCGGCGACGCGCTGCTGATCCGGGTAGCGGGCGAAATCGGCGCGCTGGTGCGGCGCAACGAAGTGCTGGCGCGTCTCGGCGGCGACGAGTTCGCCATTCTGCTGCCCGGGGCGCAGGGCAACGAAGCCGAGGTGCTGGCCGATCGCGTGGTGCGCGCGATCGCGCAGATTCCGTTCCGCTTCGAGGGGCAGAACCTGCGCGCCACCACCAGCCTCGGCATTGCGTATTATCCGGCCCACGCGATCGACGCCGACGATCTGGTCGCGCGCGCCGACATCGCCATGTATCAGGCCAAGGAAGCCGGCAAGAACACCTGGCGCGTGTTCCGGGCGGACAGCGAGGCCGACTCCGAGATGCGCAGCCGCCTGTCGTGGAGCGAGCGCATCAGCAACGCGCTCGACAAGGGCCTGTTCCAGCTGCACTTCCAGGGCGTGTACCGGGCGGAGGACGGTACGCTGTCGCATCTGGAAGCGCTCATCCGCATGATCGACGAGCGCAATCCCGATCAGCTCATCATGCCCGGCCACTTCATCCCGCTGGCCGAAAAGAGCGGCCGCATTCTCGACATCGATCGCTGGGTGATCCGCGAAGTCGTGACCATGCTGGCCGACAACCCGGACTACCCGCCGATCGCGCTCAACCTGTCGGGACGCTCCCTGTCCGAGCCCACCCTGCCGCAATTCATCGGCGACGCATTGCACAACGGCGGCGTCAACCCCCGCCGCCTGATCGTCGAAATCACCGAAACTGCGGCCGTCTCCGACCTGCACGATGCGCAGCACATGATCGAGGCCTTGCGCCAGCTCGGCTGCGGCGTCTGCCTCGACGACTTCGGCGTCGGCTTCGCCTCCTTCGCCTACCTCAAGCACCTGCACGTCGACACCATCAAGATCGACGGCATTTTCATCCGCGACCTGTCCAACGACCCCGACAACCAGGTGTTCGTGCAGGCCATGGTCAGCGTCGCCTTCGGCCTCGGCAAATCCGTCGTGGCGGAATACGTCGAGGACGGCAGGACGCTCGCCCTGCTGCGCAATTTCGGCATCGACCTGGTGCAGGGCTATTTCCTGGATCGCCCCATCGCCCATCATCCGGCGCTGCAAAGCAAAAAACAGCGGCAGGTTTCAAGCGTCTAGCGGCGCCGCCGGGGCGCCCTGCGGCCGCGGGGGCCGGAATGTTAAAATGGCGCGCTTTTCCCGTTGCCATCCAGGATTTCCCCCGTGCTCACCGCTTCCAGCATCACCCTGCAATTCGCCGCCAAACCCCTGTTCGAGAACGTCAACGTCAAGTTCGGCGACGGCAACCGCTATGGCCTGATCGGCGCCAACGGCTGCGGCAAGTCGACCTTCATGAAAATCCTCGCCGGCGAGCTGGAACCAAGCGCCGGCAATGTCGCGCTCGACCCCGGCGAGCGCATGGCCTGGCTGCGCCAGGACCAGTTCGGCTACGAAGAGCAGCGCGTGCTCGACGTGGTGCTGCAGGGCCACGCCGAGATGTGGCGGGTGATGCAGGAAAAGGACGCCATCTACATGAACCCGGAGGCGACCGAGGAAGATTATCTGCATGCCGCCGAACTCGAAGCCCGGTTTGGCGAAATGGGCGGCTACGACGCCGAGGCGCGCGCCGGCCAGTTGCTGCTCGGCGTCGGCATCCCGACCGAGCAGCACAATGGCCCCATGAGCCAGATCGCGCCGGGCTTCAAGCTGCGCGTCCTGCTGACGCAGGCGCTGTTCTCCAACCCCGACATCCTGCTGCTCGACGAACCGACCAACAACCTCGACATCAACACCATCCGCTGGCTGGAAAACGTGCTGAACGAGAGCAACGCCACCATCATCGTCATCTCGCACGACCGGCATTTTCTGAACCAGGTCTGCACCCACATGGCCGACCTCGACTTCGGCACCATCAAGGTCTACCCCGGCAACTACGACGACTACATGCTGGCCTCGACCCAGGCCAAGGAACGCCAGGCGTCGGCGAACGCCAAGGCCAAGGACAAGGTCGCCGAGCTGCAGGAATTCGTGCGCCGCTTCTCGGCCAACAAGTCGAAGGCGCGCCAGGCGACCAGCCGCATGAAGATGATCGACAAGATCAAGATCGAGGACTTCAAACCCAGCTCGCGGCAGAACCCCTACATCCGCTTCGAACCGGAAAAAGCGCTGCATCGCCGTGCGCTCGAAGTCGAGAATCTGAAATTCGGCTACGACGCGCCACTGTTCACCCACCTCGGCTTTTCACTGGAGGCCGGCGAGAAGCTCGCCGTCATCGGCGGCAACGGCGTCGGCAAGTCGACGCTGATGAAACTGCTGATGGGCGAACTCACGCCCGGATACGGCGAAGTGCGCTGGAGCGAAAACGCCAGCGTCGGCTACTTCTCGCAGGACCACGTCTCTGACTTCGACAGCGATCTCAACCTCACCGACTGGATGCACCAGTGGACGCAGCCGGGCGACGACGAGCAGGTGCTGCGCGGCATTCTCGGGCGGCTGCTGTTCTCCGGCGACGACGTCAAGAAATCGGTGCGCGTGCTGTCGGGCGGCGAGAAGGGCCGCATGCTCTACGGCAAGCTGATGCTCGGGCGGCACAACGTGCTGCTGATGGACGAGCCGACCAACCACATGGACATGGAATCGATCGAGTCCTTGAACCTTGCGCTCGATCTCTACAAGGGCACGCTGATTTTCGTCTCGCACGACCGCCAGTTCGTCTCCAGTCTCGCCACCCGCATCCTCGAAATCACGCCCGAAGGCGTCGAGTTCTACATTGGTACCTACGACGAGTACCTGCATTCGAAAGGGCTGGAGTAAACCCTCTCCCGCCTGCGGGAGAGGGGGCAAACGCTAAGCCCAAACCGATTAACGAATGTGCGCCAGCAACTGGGCGGTCATGCGCTGCGCCTGCGCGACGTAGCCGTCGCCGAAGAGGTTGGCGTGGTTGAGGACGTGATAGAGGTTGTAGAGCATCTTGCGCACCGCATAGCCGGCGTCGAGCGGCCAGGCCTCGCGGTAGGCCGCGTAGAAGCCCGGCGCAAAGCCGCCGAACAGTTCGCTCATCGCCAGATCGCATTCGCGGTCGCCGAAATACACGGCGGGATCGAAAATTACCGGCGTACCACAAGGGTACTCCGACTTTCTACGTCCTGAAGGGCATGAAAGATCGTATGTCCCGTCGGCAAGATAGCCGTGATTGCCGCCCCACAGGTCGCCGTGCAGCAGCGAGCGGGCCGGCACGTAGCCGGCGAAGAATGCGTCGAGATCGGCGAGCAGGGTTGCGCCGTCCCGCTGCAGCGCGCCGCCGTAGCCGTTTTCGGCGGCCAGTTGAAGCTGAAACCCGAGCCGCTGGCTGCGCCAGAAATCGACCCAGCCCTCGCACCCGGTATTCGGCTGCGGCGTGGCGCCGATCCAGTTGTCGCGCACCCAGCCGAATTGCGGGGCGCTGACGCGGTGCTGCTGCGCCAGCTGCCGCCCCAGTTGTGCCGCGTCGCCGTGTGGTTGCAGGCGCAGATATTCGAGCACCAGAAATGCCTGCCCGGCAGCGATGCCATGGCACACGGGCTGTGGCACGCGCACCGCCTGCGCTGCCGCCAGTTCGGTCAGCCCCGCCGCCTCGGCCTCGAACATGCCGAGCCGTGCGGCGGGCTGAACCTTGACGAAGAAGCTGCGCGTGCCGCCGTCGAGCCTGAAGGCTTGGCTGATGTCGCCGCCGTGGATGGCCTGCGCATGGGACACCTCGAACGGCGTCCCCTCCAGGGTGCGGCTGATGGCGGCCGCCAGCTCGCGGTGAAAGGCGTTCATGGCTCGAGCAGCGGCTGGATGCGCACCGTCAACGCGGCATGGGCGGCGCGCAGGGCAGTCTCCGCGTCCTGCGGCGTGGCGGCACGGCTGAAGATGAAGCCCAGATAGCTCGCGCCCGCGGGCGGCGGCGCCACCAGCTGGCCGGGATGGGCGGTGATCTCGATGCCGGTGACGTGCGGCACGTCGCGCGCGGCAGTGAGGCTGTCGACCCCCTGAAAAATCCCGCTGGCCGGAATCGGGATCATCATCACGCCCGCGGCGGTGTCGTTCGCCGCTGCCGGCAGCGGCAGGCCCACGGCGTGGCGCAGCACGAGTTCCGCCGACGTCATGCCGAGCGTGGCGGCGAGTACCCGCCCGCACAGCCCGCCAATGCCGCGCGGCGCGATCTCGAGCAGCCACACGCCGGCGTCGTTGATGCGCGCCTCGGCATGGATCACCCCGTCCGTCACCCCGGCGGCCACGCAGGCTCGCTGCACTGCGGCGGCCAGTTCGCGTTGCGTCGCCGCCGGCAGGCGCGAAGGGGTAACGTAGAGCGTTTCCTCGAAACAGGGCCCGTCGAGCGGATCGGGTTTGTCGAACACGGCCAGCACCTGCAAGCTGCCGCGGGTCAGCACGCCGTCAAGCGCGACCTCGATGCCGGGGATGAAGGCCTCGATCAGCAGGCCACACGTGTCGGCGTCGCGTTGCGCGCGCGCCTGGATATGCCGCACCCGCGTCAACGCACGGTCGAGTTGCCGGGCGTCGTCCACCCGGATCACGCCGCGGCTGGCGTTCAGGCGGCGCGCCTTCACCACCAGCGGAAAGCCCAGCGCCGCGACGCCCGCGTCGTCGGCCTCGGCAAATGCGGGATGCGGCAAACCGCTCGCCTGCTGCAGCCGGCGAAAGCGCAGCTTGTCGGTGAGCGTCGCCACCGCGTCGGGCAGGTTGCCCGGCAGCTTCAAGGCCACGCGCAACCGCGCCGCCAATGCCGCGCCGTGGTCGTCCGCCGCCAGCACCGCGTCGACCGGCTGCGTCAGGGCGCGCACAACCTGGGGCACGGCGGCCTCGGGCTGATCGAAGGACACGCTCATCAGCGGCGGCAGCCCCCAACCGGGCGCGAGCTGATGGCAGTAATCGGCGCAGGCGACGAGGTCGATATGCAAGCGGGCGGCGGCGGCGATGAAATCCTGGTTGGCGTAGCCGGCGGCGGGAAGCAGCAGCAAGAGGCGCGGCATGGCGAATCAGAAGCTGGCGAGCTGGGTTTCCGTCGGTTCGGCGCAGCAATACCAGGGTTCGGAATGGTGGGGAATCGCGGCGCCGAATTGCGCGGGATCGAGCGGCGGCGCCGTTTCGCCCAGCGCAGCGTGGGTACGCGCCCAGATGCCGGCAAACACCTCGGCACGCGGCAGCGCGGTTTTTTCGGCCGCCATCGCCCACGCCATGATGTCGCGTTGCAGCGCATCGACGCGCGCGTCCTCGGCCTGCCACGGATAGCCCAGCATGGCCTCGTCGAAGGCGCCGACGCGCGCGACGAAATCCGGCAGCTGCAGCAGATAGGATCCCTGCGGCACCAGCAGGCGGATCGCCAGCTGCACCGGCGGCACGGCCTCGACCAGGTGCAGCCGCAGCACGGTGGCGAGCAGATCGCGATAGCCGGTCAGCGTGGTCCACGGCGTGAACGGCACGAAAGTCGGCGCGAGCGCGATCCCGAGTGCGCGGCACTGCGCCAGCACGGTTTCGAAGCCTGCGTGGGTGTGGCCCTTGGCGAAGTGCGCCAGGATCGCGTCGTCGACCGACTCGACCGCGGTGACGACGAACAGCAGGCCATATTGTTTCAGCCGCGGCAGCAGGTCGGCGTGATCGAGCAGGTGCTCGACCTTGATCGTCGCATCCCAGCTCAAGCCGGGGAAGCGCGCGTGCAGCGCCTC
Source organism: Thiobacillus sp. (assembly GCA_036382965.1). GTDB lineage: Bacteria > Pseudomonadota > Gammaproteobacteria > Burkholderiales > Thiobacillaceae > Thiobacillus. The sequence continues at coordinate 11,205 of DASVPF010000161.1, read as the reverse complement.
GGCCACCTTCAGCGCATGGGTCGGGCCGTTGAGAAAATCCGGATCGCCAAAGCTGACGTGCTGCGCACCGAGCGCGACCTGCTGGGCGACGTCGGCGATCACGATCTCCACCGGCACGATACGGAACTTGCCCGCGTACACCGGCACCACCGGACAGTGGCGGCACAGGTGCTTGCAGCCGCGGCTGGCCTCGGCAAAGCCGGTCACCTTCTGCGTGCCGTCGGGCAGGATCAGCTTGGCGTAGCGCTGCAAGGGCGGCAAAGTTCGCCGGTCGGGCAACAGGAATTCGACCTTGTCGCGCCGCACCACGGTGCCGGCCGGCGCGACGCCCGATTGCACCCAGGCGAGCAGGTCGGGCTCGGATTCGCCGCCGAAGATCGCCTCCACCCCCAGGCTTCTCAGCCACGCGGCATTGACCGGCGCGTACAGGCCGAACGCCGCGATGCGTGCGCGCGGCGCGAGTTCGCGGATTTTCGGCAGCGCGGCGGCGGCGATCCGCGTGGCCGTATGCATGCCCAGATAGATCGCCACGCACTCGGCGTCCTTGAGAATCTCCGGATCGAGCGTCTGCTGCGACAAATCGAGACACGCCACCGTGATGGCGCTGCGCGCGAACCATGCCGCCGGTTGCGCCAGATTGAACGGCTGCCGCCCCAGCTCGTACGGGCTCACCAAAACAACACGCGCCCCGGAAGGCGCGCGTGGGTGTGTCGCACAAGCCGTCATGGCACCTACTTGGCTTTCGGGCGCTGCTCGAACATTTTGGCGATGCCCGGCTCGCGCGAAGCGCCGGCGGCGTCCATGCGCCTGAGATACTCGTCCCACAGCGCGGCCTGGTTGACGCCGAGGTCGTAGAGGTATTCCCAGGAATAAATCCCGGTGTTGTGGCCGTCGGAGAAGAAGAAGTTGATGCCGTACAGGCCGACCGGTTCGGCGGCGTTGATCAGCACTTCGCGCTTGCCGACCTGCAGCACTTCCTGACCGGGGCCGTGCCCGCGCACTTCGGCGGACGGCGAATAGACGCGCAGGAATTCGAACGGCAACTCGAAGCGGGCGCCGTCGGAGAACGCGATTTCCAGCTTGCGCGAAGCCTGATGCAGCTTGATGTCGGTAGGGGTGGGGATGGCCATCTTGGAAACACTCGTAGTAACGCCAGCCCGAAGTTTAAACCCGCCGTGCGGAGATTAAACCCTTGCGCGGCAAGGGGATGGGGCTGATTGCGACCTTGAAAACTGGCGCGCCCGGCGCGATTCGAACGCACGACCCCTGCCTTCGGAGGGCAGTACTCTATCCAGCTGAGCTACGGGCGCTAGGAGCCGCGAAGCATAGCCGGTTTGCCGCATGGCGTCTATCCGCCGGGCGCGTCGCCCTTTCCTGTCGGGGTGGCTTTCCTTATAATCTCGGCTTTTGATGCCACCCCCCAAGGAACCTTTCATGGCCGATTCGCACGCCAAGATGACCCAAGCCACCCCGCAGGAAATCATCATTTCCATCGTTGCCGGATTGATCGCCCCCCTGCTGGCGATTTTCCTGATCGTTCAGCTGGTGCTCGGCATCCAGGGAAAACACAAGCCCGACGTCTCCAGCGAAGCCGCCCAGAAAGCGACCCTCGCCCGCATCAAGCCGTTTGCCCAGCTGGTCGCGCTCGACGCCAACGCCCCGCGGGTCGAAAAATCCGGCAAGGAAGTGTTCGATGCCGTGTGTACTTCATGCCACTCTTCCGGCGCGCTGGGCGCACCCAAGTTCGAAAACAAGGGTGACTGGGGACCGCGTATCGGCCAGGGCTATGACACCCTGATCAAGCACGCGATCGAAGGCATCCGCCAGATGCCCCCGCGCGGCGGCGACGGCGATTTGTCGGATACCGAGGTGGCGCGCGCAGTGGCCTTCATGGCCAACGCGGCCGGCGCCAAGTTCCAGGAACCCGCCGCCCCTGCACCGGCGGATGCAAAAACGGCGGCGGCCACACCTGCCGCCGCGCCCAGCGCCAAAAAATAATATCGCTACGCGCGACGGCAGGCGCGGGAATCCGGGCAACGCGCTCAGACACGCAAGGGAGACACGATGAAACACGCTTCTCTTCTGGTCGTTCTGTCGGCCGCATCGCGGGTTGCCTGCGGCAAGCCTGAAGCGGCGGTTGATTATCTCGCCGCGCAAGCGCGCTAAGCCCGCCATGTCGCCCGTCTGCCCACAATGCGGGAGCCATAAAATCCGCAGTGCCGCGCTGCATGGTCACGACGGCATGCGCCACATGCTGCTGCATACGCCGCTGCGCTGCCGCGAATGCCGCCATCGCTTCTGGGTGTTCAACCCGCTCAAACCCCTGTTGCTGCTGGCCAGCGTCGGCGTGCTGATCGCGGTGACGGCCTGGTTTGCGCTGGATCAGCACGCCGACAGGCCGGGCGCGCAAGTCGACACCAGCCTGCCGCACGTCCGTGCCGCCCGCGGCGATGCCGACGCGCAATTGCAACTGGGCATGCGCTACGCCGAAGGCGATGGCGTCATCAAGGACGACAAGGAAGCCGCCAAGTGGTTTGCGCTGGCCGCCAAACAGGGGCTGGCCGAGGCGCAATACCAATATGGCCTCGCCTTGCTGCAGGGACGCGGGGTGGTGCAGGACTATCACGCCGCCTTCACCTGGATCGAAAAACCGGCCCAGCGCGGCTATGCCAGAGCGCAATACAGCCTGGGCGAACTCTACCGCTACGGCACCGGCACCGCGGTCGACAAGGCACGCGCCTACCTGTGGTTCAATCTTGCCGCCGCGCAGGGCGTGGAAATGGCCGCCAAGGTGCGCGACAGCCTGGCGTGGCAACTGAAGCCCGAGCAGATTGCGGCGATGCAGGACGAGGCGCGGCGCATGAGTCCGGGCGCAGCGCCCGCGGCTATCCCGGCCGCAGCCGCGCCGGCAGCCGCCGCGCCCTGATTCCTCCCGTCAGCCGGTTTGCGCGGCATCCGCGGATGCCGCGGCCGCACCTCTCCTTCTTAAGGTTTCCCTAAGCTGACACGCCTACAGTCTGCCGCATCGTCACGATTCAGGAGACCGTCATGCCTCACTCATCCACGCATCCGCATCGCGTGTTCGATCCCTTGCTGCGACTGCTGCACTGGATCATTGCCCTGGCCATCGTGGGGCTCATCGCGACCAGCCAGCTGGCCGAGTTGTTTGAACACAGTCCCACTGAAAAAACCCTGTGGAACCTGCACATTCTCGCCGGCTACGTGCTGACGGCGGGGCTGCTGACGCGCATCCTGTGGGGCGTAGTGGGTCCGGTCAGCGCACGCTGGCGCGATCTGTGGCATCCCGCCGTGTGGCAGGACAGCCTCAGGAACCGGCGTCTGCCGACGAAGCATCGCGCAGGGCACGACCCGCTCGCCAGCCTCGCCTATCTGTTCGCCTACGGCGTCATGGCGTTCATGGTCGCCACCGGATTGGGGCTCGCCGCCAGCGAGTTTCAGGCCGGGCCGCTCGCCGGCTGGCTGGGCCAGGCGAAATGGCTGGAAGATGTGCTGGGCGACCCGCACGAAGCCGGCTTCGTCCTGATGCTCGGCTTTATCGGCGTGCACCTGGCAGCGCTGGTGTTTCACCAGGTGCGCGGCGAGCGGGTGGCGCAAAGCATGGTCACCGGCAAGCAATACCACTCGGTGGAAAGCGGGGTGCACCATGATTAAGCGCGCGTTGTATTCGGGTCTGGCGATGCTGGGCATGGCCTCGACCGCGGCGCTGGCCGCCGACTCCCCGGCCAGCCTGATGACGCGTTATGCGCAGGAAGCCGGCGTGCCGGTGTCGGCCTTGTCCGCTCCGCGCGGCGCGGCGCTGTATCGCACCGAGCATGCGGGGCGCAACGGCCAGACGGTGAGCTGCGCCGGCTGCCACACCGCCAGTCCGACACAGCCCGGCCAGACCCGCGTCGGCAAGCGCATCGAGCCGCTGGCGCCGGCGGCAAACCCCCAACGCTTCACCGATGCCGCCAAGGTCGAGAAATGGTTCCGGCGCAACTGCCAGGACGTGCTGCAACGCGAATGCAGCGCGCAGGAAAAAGGCGATTTCATTGCCTGGCTGAGCCAAGTCAAATAAGGAGCAAACCATGAACTATCTGATGCGTGGAATCGGCGTACTGGCGACGGTCGGTGTGGTCGGCCTGCTGGCGTTTTCGCTGCCCTCGGGCACGGCGCACGGCGACGGGGGCGGCGGCAACGTGCTGCCGCGGTCGCTCAACAAGAACTGGCAGCAGGAATGCGCGAGCTGCCACATCGCGTATGCGCCGGCCTTCCTGCCGAAGGCATCGTGGCGGCGCGTGATGGGCGGCCTTGACCAGCACTTCGGCGAGAACGCCAGCCTTGATCCGGCAACCCAGGCTGATATCCTGCGCTACCTGGAGGCCAACGCCGCCGATGCCGGCACCAGCCCGACCGGGCGCCGGGTGATGCAGCGCATGGCGGCAAACGATGCGCCCCTGCGCATCACCGAAACCCGCTGGTTCGTGCGCAAGCACGACGAGGTGCCGCGTGCCACCTGGTCGCGCAAGTCGGTGGGGGCCGCCGCCAACTGCGCGGCCTGCCACGGGCAGGCCGCGCAGGGCGTGTTCGACGAGGACACGGTCAGGATTCCAAAATAAATTGAAACGAGGCGATGCGCATATTGTTGGTGGAAGATGATCGGATGCTGGGCGACGGCCTCAAGGCCGGGCTGACGCAGGCAGGCTACGCGGTCGACTGGCTGCGCGACGGCGAGGCGGCGGTGGCCGCCCTGTCCACCGAGAGTTTTGCCGCCGTGGTGCTCGATCTGGGCCTGCCGAAACGCGACGGCCTGTCGGTGCTGCAATGGCTGCGCGGACGCCACGACGCCACGCCGGTGCTGATCCTCACCGCGCGCGACCGGCTGGAAGACCGCGTGCGCGGACTCGACCTGGGCGCCGACGACTATGTGCTGAAACCGTTCGATCTGGACGAGATCGCCGCGCGCTTGCGCGCACTGGTGCGGCGCGCCCACGGCCGGCCGGAACCGGTACTCACGCTGGGCGAGATCGAACTCAACCCGGCGGCGCGCAGCGTGACGCGCGGCGGCCAAGCCGTCGAGCTGACCCCGCGCGAATTCGACCTGCTGCATCTGCTGCTGCAAAACGCCGACCGCGTACTGACCCGGCGCACGCTGGAAGAGCAGCTCTATACCTGGAACGACGCCGTCGACAGCAACGCGCTCGAGGTCCACATCCATCATCTGCGGAAGAAGCTCGGCAACGACCTGATCCGCACCGTGCGCGGCGTCGGCTATATGGCGACGATGAGCGCGCCCGCCGCATGAATCCGCCCGGATCGTATTCCCTGCGCCGGCGGCTGGTATGGCTGCTGAGCCTGTCGCTGGCGGCGATCTGGCTGCTGTCCGCGCTGGCGGTCTATCAGCGGGCGCACCGCGAAGCCGACGAATTGCTCGACTCCCAGCTGACGCAGGTGGCCGACACCCTGCTGGCGATTGTGGCGGGCGGCGAAGTCGAGCATTTTGTGGACGAACTGCACGAGCATGCGCGGCCGCAGAAAGTGCCGATCGCATTCGAGGTATGGCTCGACCAGGATGGGAAGACCCGCCGGCTGGTGAGCTCGCCCGGCCACGCCGGATTCGAGACCGATGCAGCGGCAGGCTTCAGCGATCGCCCGCACCAGGGCGAATCCTGGCGTTTCTACACCGCGCAGGACAGCCGCGCCGGATACCGCGTCGTGGTCGGCCAGGCCCATGCCGCGCGCGAAGGCCTGGCACGCGAGATGGGCGGGGCGCTGCTGCTGCCGGCGTTGCTGGCGCTGCTGCTGATGGCATGCGCCGTGTGGTGGAGCGTGGGACGCTCGCTGCGGCCGGTGGATGCGCTGGCGCGCCAGGTCGGCGCACTCGACGCGCAGGCCCTGGCGCCGCTCGACGAATCGCCCGCCCTGCCGAACGAAATCGCGCCGCTGCGCGCGGCGCTCAATGTGCTGATCCGGCGCGTCATCGAAGCCTTCGACAACGAACGCCGCTTCACCGCGGATGCGGCGCACGAGCTGCGCACGCCGCTGGCGGCGTTGAAGGTGCAGGCGCAGGTGGCGCTGCGCGCGCACACCTACGACAGCCGGCAGCATGCGCTGGCGCAGGTGATCGCCGGCGTCGATCGGATGACGCATCTGGTCGAACAGTTGCTGACGCTGGCGCGCGTCGACCCGGCCAGCCAGGACGCGGCAGCGCCGCCGCTGGATCCCGCCGGGATCGTCGCCGAGGTGTGTGCCGAGCTGTTGCCGCAAGCCCGGCAGCAAGGACAAACCCTGGCGGTCGATGTCGCACCGGACTGCCGCATCGCGGTAACGGCCGCCTGGCTGCGGATTGCGCTGCGCAATCTGGTGGACAATGCGCTGCGCTATGCGGGCGCAGGTGCGCGCATCGAGGTGCGCCTGACGCGCGGCGCATCGGACTGTGCGATCAGCGTGGCCGACAGCGGCTCGGGCGTCCCGCCCGCCTTGCGCGCGCAGCTGAGTGCGCGCTTCGTGCGCGGCGAAGTCGAGGGCGAAGGCTGCGGGCTGGGGCTGTCCATCGTCGCCCGCATCGCCGCGCTATCGCATGCGCGACTCGAACTGGGCGACGGCCTGCCGCGCGCGGACGGCGGCCACGGCTTCGCCGCCACGCTCTGCTTCAGCCAGGCAGCGTAAACTTCGGCGCCCGGCTTGTCTCAAGGGCGCCGCTTGCGCGGCTCGTAGTGCACCACCGCGCGCATGATTTCGGAGTAAGGAAATTCGGCACAGTCGCCAAAATGCGCCTGGCCTGCAAGCACGATGGCGGCCACATCGGCGGTGTCGTCGCCCGCGCCGCCCAGCGCTTCCGCCAGCCCATGTACGCCGCCGCACTGCGCACGGATTTCCTTGCCGAACGGCCACGGCGCATCGGGGCTGACCTTCAGCGCGAACTGCGCGTTCTCGTGCAGCGCCCGATAAAACGTCAGGCAGTGTTCGCGCACCGTCGGATCGCCGCAGGCAATCGCTTCGCGTTCGGCGAGGTTGAGCTTGCGCGAACGGCCGCAGCCGACGCAGCGCGACAGCAGCGCCCGCTCGAACGGACAGCTGTGTTCGATGTAGGCCTTGCGGGCTAATTTGTAAGCGTCTTCGTTGTACTCGGCCATATCAACTCAGAAACTTGGAGAAAAGTCGTCCAGAAACCGTAGCGAGCGGCTGTTCACCCGCGAGGGGCAGGCCGTGGTTGTAAAGGCGCTGAAGCGCCAACAACCACGCTCAGCCGGGTGAGCCCGCAGCGCAGCAACCGGAATGTACTGAAGTACATGAGGATTGCGAGCAGCGCGCGATCCCGGCTATCAGTCGCGCAGTAGGTTTATGGATGATTTTTTACCAGTCGTCGCCAGATAGCGTCTGATCCAGTTCGCGCTCGGCCATCAGCGTATCCTGCGCGACGATCTCGTTCTCGGCGAAGATCATCTTGTATTTGTCGCCGCGCTTGGGATCGAGCGTCTTGCGCAGTGCGTTGGTGTGGGCCTTGGCTTCCTTGAAGCTCGCCCACTCGCCTTGCTTTTCCAGCACCTTGAACATGCCGAGACGGAACACGTAGTAGGGCATGGCGCTCAGCTCAGCCTGCCGTGGCACTGCTTGTATTTCTTGCCCGAGCCGCACGGACAGGGATCGTTGCGGCCGACCTTGGGATAGGCGCCCGCTGGGACGGGGGCGGCGATGGCCGCAGCCGTGGCGGCGGCTTCAAAGTCCTGCGCCTCGTCGTAGCCGGCGTGCTGGTATTGCACGTTGGACGGCTCCTCGTGCAACCCGACCGCTTCCACATCCTCGGGCGCGCGCACCTGCACCGTGGTGGTGATGCGGGTGACTTCGGCCTTGATCGCGTTGAGCATGGCGGCAAACAACTCGAACGCCTCGCGCTTGTATTCCTGCTTGGGCTGCTTCTGCGCGTAGCCGCGCAGGTGGATGCCCTGGCGCAGGTGATCCAGCGCCGACAGGTGCTCGCGCCAGTGCGTGTCGAGGCTCTGCAGCATCACGGCGCTTTCGAACTGGCGCAGGCCGTCGGCACCGACCAGCGCTTCCTTCTCCTGGTAGTGCGCGTCGGCGGCCTCCATGATCTTCTTGCGCAGGCCCTCCTCGTTCAGCGTCCTGTCGTCGTCCAGCCATTGCTGCAATGGCAGGTCGAGCGTGAACTGGGCAGCCAGCGTTTTTTCCAGGCCGGCCACGTCCCACTGCTCGTCCATGCTGCCCGGTGTAATGTGCAGGCTGATGGCGTCGTTCAGCACGTCGTCGCGCATGGCGCGGATGGTGTCGCCGATGTCGACGCTCGCCAAGAGTTCGTTGCGCTGTTCGTAGATCACCTTGCGCTGGTCGTTCGAGACGTCGTCGTATTCGAGCAGCTGCTTCCTGATGTCGAAGTTGCGCTGTTCGACCTTGCGCTGCGCGTTCTCGATCGCGCGCGTCACCCACGGATGCTCGATCGCTTCGCCCTCGGGCATCTTCAGGCGGTCCATGATCGCGGCGACGCGGTCGGACGCGAAGATGCGCAGCAGCGGGTCTTCCAGCGACAGGAAGAAGCGGCTGGAGCCGGGGTCGCCCTGGCGTCCGGAACGGCCGCGCAGCTGGTTGTCGACGCGGCGCGATTCGTGGCGTTCGGTACCGATGATGTGCAGGCCGCCCGCCGCCAGCACGGCGTCGTGGCGCCCCTGCCAGTCGGCCTTGAGCGCGGCGGTGCGGCTGGCTTTCTCGCCGTCGGACAGCGCCTCGTCCTGGGCGATGGCGTCGATCTCCTTCTGGATGCTGCCGCCCAGCACGATGTCGGTGCCGCGGCCCGCCATGTTGGTGGCGATGGTGATGCCGCCCTGCATCCCCGCCTGCGCGATGACCTCGGCTTCGCGCGCGTGCTGCTTGGCGTTCAGCACGTTGTGCGGCAGGCCGGCTTGTTGCAGCGCGGCCGACAGGTGTTCGTTGGCTTCGATCGACGTGGTGCCGACCAGCACCGGCTGGCCGCGCTCATGGCAGGCGCGCACTTCGTTGATCACCGCCTGGTCGCGCTCGCGCGCGGTGCGATACACCTGGTCGTGCTCGTCCTTGCGGATCATCGGCCGGTGGGTCGGAATGACCACGGTTTCCAGACCGTAGATGCTGTGGAATTCGAAGGCTTCGGTGTCCGCGGTGCCGGTCATGCCCGACAGCTTCTGGTACATGCGGAAATAATTCTGGAAGGTGATCGAGGCGAGCGTCTGGTTTTCCTTCTGGATTGCCACGCCTTCCTTGGCCTCGACCGCCTGGTGCAGGCCTTCCGACCAGCGGCGCCCGCTCATCAGACGGCCGGTGAATTCGTCGACGATGACAACTTCATCGTTCTGCACCACATAGTGCTGGTCGCGGAAGTACAGCGCGTGCGCGCGCAGGGCGGCGTAGACGTGGTGCATCAGCATGATGTTCGAGGCGTCGTACAGGCTGCCGCCCTCGGGCAGCAGGCCCATCTCGGTGAGGATCGCCTCGATTTTTTCGTGGCCGGATTCCGACAGCAGCACCTGGCGCGACTTCTCGTCGACCGAGTAATCGCCCTCGGATTCCTCGTCCTTCTGCCGGACGAGGCGCGGCGGCACCTGGTTGACCTGCAGGTACAGCGCGGTGTTTTCTTCCGACTGGCCGGAAATGATCAGCGGGGTGCGCGCCTCGTCGATCAGGATCGAGTCGACTTCGTCGATGATGCCGAAGGCCAGCGGACGCTGCACCTTCTCGCCCATCTGGTAGACCATGTTGTCGCGCAGGTAGTCGAAGCCGTATTCGTTGTTGGTGCCGTAGGTGATGTCGGCGGCATACGCGGCCTGCTTGGCGTCGTGCGGCATCTGCGACAGGTTGACCCCGGTGGTCAGGCCAAGGAAGCCATACAGCCGCCCCATCCATTCGGCGTCGCGGCTGGCGAGGTAGTCGTTCACCGTCACCACGTGCACGCCCTTGCCGGCCAGCGCATTGAGATACGCCGGCAGCGTCGACATCAGCGTCTTGCCCTCGCCGGTGCGCATCTCGGCAATCTTGCCGTCGTGCAGCACCATGCCGCCCACCATCTGCACGTCGAAATGGCGCATGCCGAGCACCCGTCTGGACGCTTCGCGCACCACGGCAAAGGCTTCCGGCAGCAGCGTGTCGAGCGTCTCGCCCGCGTTGAGCGTTCCGGCCTGGCCCAGCCGCGATTTGAATTCTGCGGTCTTGCCGGCCAGGTCGGCGTCGGACAATTTCTCCATCTGCGGTTCGAGCGCGTTGATCGCTTTGACCTTTTGCAGGTATTGTTTGACCAGCCGCTCGTTGCGGCTGCCGAAGACTTTCTTGAACATGGATTGCAGCATGAGGAATCCGAAATGCCCGCAGGACGCGGTAAATCGTCGAATTTTAACATAGCGTCCCAGGCTTGCCGTGACGCTATCAAGACAGCGCCACAGGCAACCTGCGCCGCCGGGGTGGCGCCCGCATGAGTTCATCCAGCCTGGCCGACCTGCTCGCCAGCCAGTTGCCGAATGGCCTCGCCGTGCGCGCCCGCGCCCTGCTCGGCATCCAGGCTGCGCTCGACCGCGCCCTGCCCGCCGCGCTGGCTGGGCATGTCCGCGTCATGCAGCTGGAAAACGGCGTATTGAGCCTCGCCTGCGACAGCGGCGCCGTCGCCAGCCGCCTGCGCCACCAGACCGGCGCGCTGCTGGCCCAACTGGCCCAGCACGGCGTCGCCGCGACCGCCGTGCGCGTCAGCGTCAACCCGGAACTGCTGGCGCGCTACGTCCACACGGTCGAGAAAGCCGGATTGCCGCCCCGCGCGCTGGACGAACTGGCGCACCTCGACGCGGAAATCGAAGACGGCCCGCTGAAGGACGCGCTAGACCGCTTGTTGAAACATCACGGCAAGCGCTGAGCCGGTCGCCGCCGCACCCGTCATTTAGCGCGCATCCCGATTGTCGCGCTCGCGCCCGCGGAAGGTCTGGTTGGCAGGCTGTCCCGGAAGCCGTTCCTCCTCTTCCTTGGCCCTTCCCCTGGATTTGCCTCTGTCCTGCCGGGATTCGCCGCGTGGCGGTGCGGCCTCGGCGCCTGTGCCGGGTACCGCCTCGCTGCCCGGCACGGCAGGCGGGGCAGCCGGCAGCGCACCCTCCGTGGCGCGCCGTTCGGCGCCGCGCTCGCGGGCCGCGCCCTGGCTCCGCGTGGTGCCCGGAGGCGGCGGTGCGGATTCGGGTCGCG
>DASVPF010000160.1:0-2907 GCA_036382965.1 Thiobacillus sp. | reverse complement strand
TTGCGCTTGAGGCTGGACAGGTAGTCGACGAAGACCTTGCCCTTCAGGTGATCGATTTCATGCTGCACGCACACGGCCAAAAGGCCGTCGGCGTCGAGCTCGAACGGTTTGCCGTCGCGGTCGAGCGCACGCACGGTGACGCGTTCGGCGCGCGTCACCTTGTCGAAAATGCCGGGCACCGACAAACAGCCTTCTTCGCTTTCCTCGCGGCCGGACTGGGCGACGATTTCGGGGTTGATGAACACCCGCAGTTCGTTGTGGGTTTCGGAGATGTCGATGACGACGACGCGCTCGTGGACGTTGACCTGGGTCGCGGCCAGGCCGATACCGGGCGCGGCGTACATGGTCTCGGTCATGTCGTCGATGAGCTTGCGAATACGGTCGTCCACCGCCTTCACCGGCTTGGCGACGGTGTGCAGGCGCGCATCGGGATAATGCAGGATGTCGAGTCTGGCCATAAGAACTTTACGAATGAATGGGCTGAGCGCACACTTTTTGATGCAGAATCTGCGTCAAGTTGCGCATAACCCTAAATATACGGCGGCAGATAGCCGTAAGCTAAGCGCACAGTATATTTTCAACGCAGAAAATTAGACAGCGTCTAAATGGAGGGTTCCCCCGTGCGTCAACTCGTTGTTTCTCTTGCCCTGCTGCTGGCTGCTGCCCCCGCGCTGGCCGACACCCTTAAATTGCAGGACAACGCCCCGGACCAATACGTCGTGCGCAAAGGCGACACGCTGTGGGACATTTCCGGGCATTTCCTCAAGGATCCGTGGCGCTGGCCCCAGATCTGGAACATGAACCGCGACGAGATCAAGAATCCGCACTGGATCTATCCCGGCGACCTGATCGTGCTCGACAAGAGCGGCAAGGCGCCGCGCCTGTCGCTGGTCAAGGGCGAAAAAAGCGGCATGACGACCGTCAAGCTGTCGCCCGGCGCACGCGTCACTGACCTCGGCGGCGAGGCCATTCCGGCCATTCCGATCCGCGTGATCCATCCTTTCCTGTCGCAGCCGCGCGTGGTGCCGCAGGGCGCGTTCGATAACGCGCCGTTCATTCTGGGCAGCAACGCCGAGCGCGTGGTGCTGGCGGTGGGCGACGATGCCTTCGCCACCGGCGGCAAGCCCGGCGTGACCCGCTGGAACGTGCTGCGTCCCGGCAAGGCCCTGAAGGCCCCGGAAACCGGCGAAGTGCTGGGCTACGAGGTCGAATACCTCGGCGATGCGCGCACCCTCGTGGAGGGCGCGCCGCAGAAGATCCGCATCACCCAGTCGGCGCGGGAGATCCTGCCCAAGGACAAGCTGGTGGAAGCGGACACCACCACCACCTTCGAATACATCCCGCACGCGCCGGAAGCCAGGATCAGCGGCCGCATCATCTCGGCCTACGGCGGGCTGTCGGACAGCGGCCGCTACCAGACCGTGGTGATCAATCGCGGCAGCCGCGACGGCCTCGAGCCCGGCCACGTGCTGGCGGTGTTCCGCGAAGGCCAGGCTGTAACGCTTACGCGCGACGAAAAAGACCGCATGGCGTGGGTCAACGAAAAATCCGCGGGCATTCCCGACGGCGGTGCCTGGCTCTACAACGACGTGCGCTGCCTGAATGAAAACAGCAAGGTCACCTACGACCAGGCTGCCGACGTGCGCAACACCTTCCGCAACTCCTGTCTCGGCAACAACAACGAGAATGCGGTCAAGCTGCCCGACGCCCGCAGCGGCCTCTTGATGGTCTACCGCGTCTACGACCGCGTGTCCTATGCGCTCATCATGCAGTCCAACGGGCCGGTCTACCTGCTCGACACCGTGAAGAATCCCTGAGCGCATGCGCTCTTGAACGACACGTCGAGTACGGACCCCTGGCTGCGCCTGGCGCTCGCACCGGGCGTCGGCAACACCAGCCTGATCCGCCTCTTAACGGCCTTCGGTTCTCCGGAGGCCGTTTTGGCATCCGGCCGCAGCGCCCTGGCGATGCACCTGTCGCCCACGCAATGCGACGCGCTGCTGGCCGAACCCGACGCCGCCCTGCTCGACGCCACCCTGGCCTGGCTCGCCCAGCCCGGCAACAGCCTGATGACGCTGGCGGACACGGACTATCCGCAGAGCCTGCTCGAGATCGCCGATCCGCCCGCCGTGCTCTATTGCAAGGGCAACCGCGCCTGGCTCGCCCGGCCCGGCCTCGGCATCGTCGGCAGCCGCAACGCCACGCCGCAGGGGGTGCGCGACGCCGAAGCCTTCGCCCACGCATTGTCCGACGCCGGCCTCACCATCGTCAGCGGGCTGGCGCTCGGCATCGACGCGGCGGCGCATCGCGGCGGACTGGCCGGCGCCGGCTCGAGCGTCGCCGTCATCGGCACCGGGCTCGACCGCATCTACCCCGCGAAGAACAAGGCGCTGGCGCACCAGCTGGCCGAAAACGGCTTGATCGTGTCGGAATTCGCGCTCGGCACGCCGCCGCTGCCGGGCCATTTTCCGCGCCGCAACCGCCTCATCAGCGGTCTCGCGCGCGGCGTGCTGGTGGTCGAAGCCGCGCCCGACAGCGGCTCGCTCATTACCGCGCGGGTGGCCACCGAACAGGGGCGCGAGGTGTTCGCCATCCCCGGCTCGATCCATTCGCCGCTGGCGCGCGGCTGCCACGCGCTGATCAAGCAGGGCGCCAAGCTGGTCGAATCCGCCGCCGACATTCTTGACGAACTCGCGTGGCAGCAACGCCTGACGCCGCGGGTACTGCCGGAAAATCGGTCCGACCCGGTGCTGGATGCGCTCGATGGCGCGCCGACCACCCTCGACGCGCTGGCACAAAGAACCGGGTTGACGCTGGATGCGCTTTCAGCGAAGCTGTTGACGCTTGAACTGGATGGGCGGATTGCTTCCTTGCCCGGCGGGCGTTACCAAAAAATTCACTGACACT
>DASVPF010000159.1:0-2636 GCA_036382965.1 Thiobacillus sp. | reverse complement strand
CGGCAGCCATCAGAAGGTTTTTCCCCGCATCATCTGCCGGTGTTCCCAATCGATGCGCAGCAGCACGGCGACTGCCAGGCAGTTGGCGACGATGCCGCTGCCGCCGAACGACAGGAAGGGCAGGGTCAGCCCCTTGGTCGGCAACAGCCCGACGTTTACGCCCATGTTGATGAGCGCCTGCGCGCCGATCCAGATGCCGATGCCCTGCGCCACCAGCGCGCAATTGTTGCGCTCGAGCTGCGCGGCCCGATGGCCGATCAGGAAGGCCTTGACGATGAGCCAGGCGAACAGGAGCGCGACCGCGGCCACCCCGACGAAGCCGAATTCCTCGGCGATGACGGCGAGCAGGAAATCGGTGTGCGCTTCCGGCAGGTAGAACAGTTTCTCGACGCTGCCGCCGAGCCCCAGTCCGAACCATTCGCCGCGGCCGAAGGCGATCAGCGCGTGCGACAGCTGGTAGCCCTTGCCGTAGGGGTCGGCGAACGGATCCATGAAGCCGAGCACGCGCTGCAGGCGATAGGGCGACGTCAGGATCAGGATGACGAAGCCGACCAGCAGCACCACCACCAGACCGGCGAAGACTTTCCAGTTGAGTCCGCCCAGGAACAGGATGCCCATGGCGATGGAAATGATGACGACGAACGCGCCGAAGTCCGGCTCGCGCAGCAGCAGCGCGCCCACCACCAGCATCACCGCGGCCATCGGCAGAAAGCCCTTCTTGAAATCGTGCATGAAGGCGGCCTTGCGCGTGGTGTAGTCGGCGGCATACAGCACGGCGAGAAACTTCATCAGCTCGGACGGCTGCAGGTTGGCGAAGCCGAGCGGAATCCAGCGGCGGCTGCCGTTGACCTCGCGCCCGATGTGCGGGATCAGCACCACCACCAGCAGCAGCAGGCCGGCGAGGAAGAGATAGGGCGCCGCCTGCTGCCACACCCGCATCGGCACCTGGAACGCGGCCACGCCCACCCCCACCCCCATGGCGATGAAGAGGCCCTGGCGCAACAGGTAGTACTCGCCGTTGTGGCCGGTGTAGCGGGCCGCCTCGGCGATCGCGATGGACGCGGAATACACCATCACCAGACCGATTGCCAGGAGACCGAGCGCCAGCCACAGCAAGCTGAAATCGAGCTCGGCACTGGGTTTGGGGGCACGTGCGGCGTAAAGCATCAGGTCGCCTCGGGCTCAGCGTTCACCCCCTCGCCCTTGAGGGGAGAGAGTGAAGACTGCGCCGCCCTTTCCGCCGCAAGTTTTTTCACCGCATCGACGAACACGTCGGCACGATGCACATAGTTGCGGAACATGTCGAAGCTGGCGCAGGCAGGCGACAGCAGCACCGCATCGCCGGACTGGGCAAGGCAATGTGCCTGCTCGACCGCATCGGCCATGCTTTCGACCCGACGCATGTCGACGCCGCTGCCTTCGATCGCGGTTGCGATCAACGGCGCGTCGCGCCCGATCAGCAGCACGGCGCGCGCATTGGCCTCGACCGCCGCCTTGAGCGGGCTGAAATCCTGGCCCTTGCCGTCGCCGCCGAGAATCACCACGGCCTTCCTGTTGCCCATGCCGTAGAGCGCCGCTTCGGTCGCCCCGACGTTGGTGCCTTTGGAATCGTCGTACCAGATCACGCCGTCGATCTCGGCGACGTGTTCCACCCGGTGCGGCAGCCCCTTGAAATGCACCAGGCCGCGCAGCAGCGCTTCCATCGGCAGGCCCAGCGCGCGGGTCAGCGCCAGCGCCGCCAAGGCATTGGCGGCATTGTGCAGGCCGGCGACCGGCAGTTCGGACAGCGGCATCAGCATGTCGCCGCCGAGGCACAGTTCATCCTCGCACAGGCCGAAATTCTCGTCCTTCGGGCAGCGGTCGAGGCCGAAGCTGACCACGTACCGGCCAGGCAGGGCCATCGCGAGGCTGCGCGCATCGTCGCGGTTCAGCACCTGCACGCCGTCGCCGCTGAAAATCCGCGCCTTGGCCGCGGCATAGGCGTCCATGTCGGGATAGCGATCCATGTGGTCTTCCGACAGGTTGAGCACGCTGGCCGCATCGGCGTTGAGGCTGGTGGTCGTCTCCAGCTGGAAACTGGACAGCTCCAGCACCCACACCTGCGGCGCGACCGCGATTCCCTGCTCGATTTCATACAGCGCATCCAGCACCGGCAGGCCGATGTTGCCGGCCACGCAGGTGGTCAGGCCGGCCATGCGGCACATGTCGCCGCACATCGCGGTGACGGTGCTCTTGCCGTTGCTGCCGGTGATCGCGATCACCCGCATCGGGTGCTCGCGCTGGGCGTTGAGCGCCCGGATGGCGCGGGCGAACAGTTCGACGTCGCCCACCGCCTCGACCCCCGCGGCGATCGCGCGCGCCACTGCCGGTTCGGCCAGCGGCACGCCGGGGCTGACGACCAGCAGGTCGGCCGCCTGCAGGCGCGCATCGTCGAACTCGCCGGTGTAGAGCGGAACCTGCGGCAGCAACTCGGCCAGACGCCGGGCCTGCGGCGGCGCGGCGCGGGTGTCGGCCACGCTTACGTGCGCCCCGCGTGCCGCCAGCCAGCGCGCGCACGACAGCCCGCCGCCGGGGCGGATGCAGACCTTCGGCGGCAACGCGCATCCGCTGGTGGTGGTCGACTACGCCCATACGCC
>DASVPF010000158.1:0-3571 GCA_036382965.1 Thiobacillus sp. | reverse complement strand
TCAGCACGGCGCGGATCTGCGCCGCCGCCTCCGCCACGCTGGCGGCGCGGCCGACGTGGTGCAGGATGATCGAGCCGGCCAGCACCAGCGAATCGTAGGTCGGCCCACGGTCGCCCTTCAGCGCCAGGATGCCGGCCTCGGCGGCGGCGTGCGCGGTCGCCCTGATGTCGATCGCAGCGACGATTTCGTCCTCGCCCGCTTCGGTCGCGACCGCGCCCGGCAGCGGCACCGCCCGCACCGGCTGGTCGATGCCAAGTGCGACCGGGTCGACCGTCGCCTCGACTTCGGCGCCGCGGTCGTGATAGTAGAAATACTTTCCGGTCTGGCGCAGCGACGGGATGACGCCACCCTCGACCCCGCGCACGATGCATGCGGTGTCGAAGTCGGCCTCGCGCGCGAGGTCGGCATACACCGGCGGATAGGGCTTGTGCACGTAGCCGGTGACGAAATGCGTCTTCTTCTTGCCCTGGATCGGCTTGGACAGCACTTCCACCGTGGTCAGCACCTGGCGCTTGATCATCTGCGCACGCAGCGGCGTGAGGTTGTGCAGGCCGGGGTTGGAGCTCGACTGATCGATATAGGCCCACCCCAGAGCGGGATCGGCCAGCCGCGCGGCGGCGTCACCGGGCGCGAGGTCGACCGGCACGCCGGCGGCGGCGAGCACGTGGCGCGCGGTCACGCCGTATTTGGGGCCGACCCTGTCGAGGCCGTGCGAGACGACGTGCACGCCGAGCTCGGCCAGGAGCGGACCGAGGAAGGGCGCAGCCGGCAGGCAGCGGGTGTAGCCATCGTAGGGATCGCCGATGTCGACGACTTCGTCGACCGCCGCGGTGACGCGGCGGGTGGTTTCGAGCACCGCGTCGAGCGCGCCGCGGTTTTCGTCCATCGTTTCGCGCTTCATGCGCAGGGCAATAAAGTAAATGCCCACCTGGATCGGATCGATCATGTTGTCGATGATGGCCTTGGTCCCCAGATGCGCCTCGCTGCGGCTGATGTCCTTGGACAGATCGGGGCCGGTGGCGATGCGCTGGATGATCGAGCGCATCAGGAGTTTGGGGTCGGACGGCAGGGTGTCGGTGCTCATGAATGCTCCATTAGAAGTCCGAAGAATACTAATAGTCGACTAAATCGGTCAAGAATAGATCGTGTCCAGCAAGGCGCGGGCGAGTGCCTGCTCAACCTGCGGCAGCGCCAGGGCCACGCCGAGGTCGCGGCATTGCGTGACCCGCATGCCGGCGTAGCCGCAGGGATTGATGGCGGCAAACGGCGCCAGGTCCATGTCGACGTTGAACGCGAGGCCATGGTAGGTGCAGCCGTGCCTGACGCGCAGGCCGAGCGCGGCGATCTTGGCGCCGTCGACGTACACGCCGGGCGCGCCGGCCTGGCGCGCGGCGGCAACGCCCTGCGCCGCCAAGAGATCGATCACCGCCTGCTCCATGCGATTCACCAAATCGCGGATGCCGTAGCCACGCCGTCGCAGGTCGACCAGCACGTAGGCGACGACCTGTCCCGGCCCGTGATAGGTGATCTGTCCGCCGCGGTCGATGGGGACAACGGGAATGGCGGTGGCGGCGATCAGGTGCTCGGGCTTGCCGGCCTGCCCCTGGGTATAGACCGGCGGATGTTCCAGCAGCCAGATCTCGTCCGGCGTGTCGGCCGTGCGCCGCGCGGTGAAGTCCTGCATCGCCCGCCAGGTCGGTTCGTACTCGACCCGCCCCAGGCGGCGCACGATCGCCTCTTGCCCCTGACCCCTGACCCCTGAATCCTGCATCCTCACAATGCCATCTTCACCCACGGATGCGCGGTGATCTCGCGATACAGCGCGTCGAGCTGCGCCTTCGAGGTGGCGCGCACCACACAGGTCACCGAAAGATAGTTGCCGCTGCTGGACACCCGCATTTCGACGGTCTCGGCCTTGAAATCGGGCGCATGGCGCAGCACCAGCTCGACCATGGTCTGCGCAAAATCGTCGCGCCGCTCGCCCATGATCTTGATGGGAAAGTCGGTGGGAAATTTCAGCAAGCTGTCTTCTTCGCTCATGCGTGCATCACCTGCTGCATGAAGTCTTGATACAGCGCATCCATCTGTTTGGCCAGCGGCCCCGGCACGCCGGTGCCGACAGGCACGCCGTCCAGCTTCACGATGGGCATGATTTCCTTGGTGGACGAGGTCATCCACAGCTCGTCGGCGCTGCGCACCTCGGCCTCGGAAATTTCCCGCACTTCGTGGGGAATACCGTGCGAAGCGGCGAGCTCCAGAACCACGTCGTAGGTGATGCCGGTCAGCATCAGGTGGGACGGCGGCGGCGCCAGCAGCACGCCCGCCTTCACCACGAAAATATTACTCGCCGCGCCTTCGGTCAAAAAACCGTCGCGCAGCATCACGGTCTCGGCACAGGCGGCGTCCTCCGCCTGCTGGCGCAGCAGGATATTGGCCAGCAGCGAAATCGCCTTGATGTTGCAGCGCAGCCAGCGGTTGTCGACGGCGCTGACGGCGCATACGCCGGCCGCCTTTTGCGCGGGCGTGGCGGTCACCAGCGGCTGTGCGAACATGAAGACCGTCGGCGGCACGCCCTTGGGAAAAACGTGTTCGCGCGGCGAGGGGGATCCAAGGGGCGTGCCGCGCGTGACCTGGAGGTAGACCGACTGGTCGGCGAAGTCCTGCAACGCGATCAGCCGCACGATCAGTTCGCGCCAAGCTGCCGCCCCATGCGGGTTGGCCAGACGGATGCCGTCGAGGCTGGCCTGCAGGCGGCGCAGATGGGCGTCAAGCCGGAACGGTTTTCTCGAATACACCGGCAGCAGTTCGTACACCCCGTCGCCGAAGAGGAAACCGCGGTCGAGCACGGAAATTTTCGCTTCGGCGAGCGGCAGGTAAAGGCCGTTCAGGTAAACGCTCATCGGGCGAACAAGAGCCGGATCGAGTCCCAGCCGCGGCCGAGGATGCCGGCTACGCCGACGTCGTGCAGGGCGACCAGCGGATAGTCGCCGAAGGGCTGGCCGTCGAGCGTCAGCCGCAACGTGCCCATGCGCTGCCCCTTATGCACCGGCGCCACGATGGGTTGTTGCGTGACGATCTGCGCCTTGATGCGCGGCGCGCTGCCGTGCGGCGCGAGCAGGTGAAAATCCTCTGCGAACCCGAGCTCCACCGAGGCGCTCACCCCGCGATAGAGTTTGGCCACCTTGACCGGCTGCTGCGCGCGGTAGAGCAGCACGCTATCGAAGTTCTCGAAGCCGTAATTCAGAAGCTTCAGCGCATCTTCCGTGCGCTGCGCATCCGAGCGCGCACCCAGCACCACCGCGATGCGGCGCTGGTCGCCGCGCTGCGCCGACGCCGCCACGCAGTAGCCGGCCTGGACGGTGCGCCCGGCCTTGAGGCCGTTCACCGTGCTGTCGCGCCACAGCAGGCGATTGCCGTTGTAGTACGTGATGCCGTTGACGGCGACCTCCTTCTGGCTGAACAGCCCCAGACGATCCGGGAAGTCGCGCAGCAGCGCACGCCCGAGCAGCGCCAGGTCGCGGGCGCTAGACGCGTGCCCCGGTTCGGAGAGGCCGGTCGCGTTGGTGAAATG
>DASVPF010000157.1:0-7834 GCA_036382965.1 Thiobacillus sp. | reverse complement strand
TTCAGTTGCCGGGCCGCATCCATCGGACGCACTTCCGTCCAGTACATCCACATCAGCGACACCCACACCACGCCGAACATCAGCATGAACGCGGACGAACGGATGCCGGTCAGGTCGGTGCGCACCGCAAGATTGCCCTGGCCGATCTGGTCGGCCAGTTCCAGCAGGCCGCGCAGGGGATGGACCAGGATGTTGTGGACCAGATAGATGGACAGCGCCACCACGAGAAGCGTGGCAATGACCGCCGCACCGAGAATGACGCGCATGACCAGGATTTTCGCTTCGGCGGCGTCTTCGATCTGCTTGACCAGATCGTTGATGCGGGCGACGAAAGCGGGGATCTGGTCCAGCACGGCCGTACCCGCGGCCGTCGCGGGCAAGACGGCGGGCAGATCGGCCAGACCCGGTTTGATCCGGGTGCGCCAGCTGCTTTCGACCTGCTGGTACGCCTGCCTGAGCGGGGCGGTCTCGTCGTCCGGCAGGACCGACAGGATGGGACCAGCCTTCAAATCGCCTTCGAAGCGGACGACGGCCAGCCGCAGGTCTTCCCGATGTTCGGCCTGGCCGTCCTGCAAGAAACGCTGGTAGATCGAGGCCATGCGCCAGCTTTGCATCCGCAGGCTGCCCGCCAGGTTGATCGCCTTGCCGTTGCCCTGGGTGGTTTCCGCCACCATCCACGAAGTGGACATGCTGGTCACCGCCAGCACGGTGATGGCGACGAACATGCCGCCCAGCCGCAACAGCAGGGAGTTCTGCAGCTTATCGAATACCAAACGGCTCACCTGTTTCTCCATGCATCGGTTTCATTCCAAGCGTAAACCACCTCTCTGCGTCATTGCGGATCAAAGGGTATACCTCTTCTGGGCCGCCGGTTTTCCGCCGGACCATCAGGGCAAAAAAACCCAATTCCAATCAAGGCACTATCAACTACTCCCTCTACCACCAAAGAGGTATTCCCCCTGTTTTTCGTTCCCATCCCTGCACTAGCAAGCGCCGATTCAATGGCGTAAAAACACACCAAGGTCTTTTTATCTTCACCAGTACAAGGCTACGGGGTGGATTATGGAAACGCAACAATACAAGGCATGGTCGGTCGTCATCATGAGCACCCTGGCGTTCACGGTGTGCTTCATGATCTGGATGATGTTCGCCGTGATCGGCGTTCCCATCAAGCAGCAGCTCGGACTGAACGAAACCGAGTTCGGCATCCTGATCGCCACGCCGGTGCTGACCGGTTCCCTGATCCGCGTGCCGCTGGGCATGTGGACGGACAAATTCGGCGGACGTGCCGTGATGTTCATCCTGATGCTCTCGACGGTCATTCCGATCTGGATGATCTCGTGGGCAACGGAATTCTGGCATTTCCTGCTGACCGGGCTGTTCGTCGGCATGGCAGGCGGCGCGTTCACCGTCGGCATCGCCTATTGCGCCCGCTGGTTCCCCAAGGAACGGCAGGGGCTGGCGATGGGCATTTTCGGTGCCGGCAACACCGGGGCGGCCGTCACCAAGCTGCTCGCCCCCATCATCGTGATCGGCTACGGCTGGACGATGGTGCCGAAGGTATACGCAGTGCTGATGGCGGTGACCGCCTTCGTGTTCTGGTTCTTCACCTACAGCGATGTCAATCACAAGGTCGGAAGCCACGTCACGATCCGCGAGCAGCTCGCCGCCTTCAAGGACCCGAAGGTGTGGCGCTACAGCCAGTACTACTCGATCGTGTTCGGCGGCTACGTGGCGCTGGCGCTGTGGATGACGAAATACTACGTCAGCGAATACGGCTTCGATCTCAAGACCGCCGCCATGCTGGCCGCCGCCTTCAGCATTCCGGGGGGGGTGCTGCGGGCCATCGGCGGCTATTTCTCCGACAAGTTCGGCGCCCACACCATGACGTGGTGGGTGCTGTGGATTTCGCTGCTCTGCCTGTTCTTCCTGTCCTACCCGCAGAGCGACATCACCATCCAGACCCTCAAGGGTCCGATGACGGCCCATTTCGGCCTGAACGCGACGACGTTCACCGTCGTCATGTTCACCCTCGGCGTCGTGTTCGCCATCGGCAAGGCCTCGGTCTTCAAGTACATCTCCGACGACTATCCCGACAACATCGGCATGATTTCCGGCGTGGTCGGGCTGGCCGGCGGCCTCGGCGGCTTCCTGATGCCGATCATGTTCGGCGCGCTGGTCGACCTGACCGGAATCCGTTCGTCCGCGTTCATGCTGATGTTCGGCGTGGTGTGGGTGTCGCTGATGTGGATGTACTGGACGGAAGTGCGTCCGATGGATGCGGCCCGGCAACTGAAGCGGGCCCGGGTTGCGGATCTGATGGAGTAGTGAGTAAGCACGGCCGGGCGAATGCACGGCTCTTTGGTCAATTTACAAAAGGAATACACGCCATGCCGACCGACATCAAGGAATGGAATCCGGAAGACCCCACGTTCTGGGAAACGACCGGCAAGAAGATTGCCTACCGCAATCTCTGGATTTCGGTGCCGGCCCTGCTGTGCGGCTTCGCCGTGTGGCTGATGTGGGGAATCATCAGCGTGCAGATGCTTAATCTGGGCTTTCCCTTCAGCAAGGACGAACTGTTCACGCTGACCGCGATTTCCGGCCTGGCCGGCGCGACGATGAGGATTCCGTCGTCCTTCTTCATCCGCCTGGCGGGCGGACGCAACGTCATCTTCCTCACCACCGCCATGCTGCTGGCGCCGGCCCTCGGCACCGGCATCGCGTTGCAGCATCCGGGCTGGCCGCTGTGGGTGTTCCAGTTGATGGCTTTGTGGTCGGGCGTCGGCGGCGGCAACTTCGCCAGTTCGATGTCCAACATCAGCACCTTCTTTCCCAAGCGCCTGCAGGGCACCGCGCTGGGCATCAATGCAGGCTTGGGCAACTTCGGCGTCACCACCATGCAGATCATCATCCCACTGGTGATGACGGTGAGCCTGTTCGGCGCCCTGGGCGGCGAACCGATGACGCTGGTGAAGGACAGCGGCTGGATCTTCGGCAAGATTCTCGCCGGCACCCCCACCTTCATCCAGAACGCCGGCTTCGCCTGGGTGCTGTCGCTGGTTCCGCTGGCCTTCATCTGCTGGTTCGGCATGAACAACCTGCTGCCGATTTCGCCCGACGCCGGCGGCACCCTGTTCGCCTTCATCAAGGTCACCTGGCTCTACACCCTCGCCTTCATCCCCGCCATCGGCGGCCTCTATCTCTACCTGCCCGCCCCCACCGGGCTGGGCGTGCTCAACATGTGGGTGGCCATGCCGCTCATCATTATTGCCACGCTGCTGATCATGAAGCTGGCGGCGTTCGGCGCGATGAAGGAAAACATCAACAAGCAGTTCGCCATCTTCAGGAACAAGCACACCTGGTCGCTGACGGCGCTCTACCTCGTCACCTTCGGTTCCTTCATCGGCTTCTCGATGGCGCTGCCGCTGTCGATCACGGTCATCTTCGGCGACAGCCATACGCTGAATGCGGCGACCGGCGTCTGGACCCACGTGAAGAACCCGCACGCCCCGTCTGCCCTGCAATACGCGTGGATCGGCCCCTTCGTCGGCGCGCTGATCCGTCCGGTGGGCGGCTGGATTTCCGACAAGGTCGGCGGCTCCATCGTCACCCAGGTCATTTCGGCGGTGATGGTCGTCGCCTCGGCCTATGCCGGCTGGATCATGATGCAGGCCTACCAGTCGGCCACGCCCGAGATCTACTTCACCCAGTTCCTGGTGGTGTTCGTGGTGCTGTTCGCCGCCACCGGCGCCGGCAACGGCTCCACCTTCCGCACCGTCGGCGTGATCTTCGATCGGGTGCAGGCCGGCCCGGTGCTCGGCTGGACCTCGGCGGTCGCCGCCTATGGTTCCTTCATCGCCCCCGAGGTGATCAAGAACCAGATCAAGGCCGGCACCCCGCAAAACGCCATGTACGGCTTCGCCATCTTCTACGCCCTGTGCCTGGTGCTGAACTGGTGGTTTTATCTGCGCAAGGGTTCGGAAATCAAAAATCCGTGAGAGGTGAGGCGAAAGCCGCTGCTCACGCCCCGCCTCACGCCTAACGCCTAACGCCTAACGCCTCACCGCGACTGCAAGGAGCAACAAATGAGTCACTTTCTCGATCGACTGACCTTCTTCAAGAAGACCGTCGCCAATTTTTCCAACGGCCATGGCGTCGTCAGCAACGAAGACCGCAGCTGGGAGAACGCCTACCGCAGCCGCTGGCAGACCGACAAGGTGGTGCGCTCCACCCACGGCGTGAACTGCACCGGCTCGTGCAGCTGGCGCATCTACGTCAAGAACGGCCTGATCACCTGGGAAATCCAGCAGACCGACTATCCGCGCACCCGGCCCGACCTGCCCAACCACGAACCGCGCGGCTGCCCGCGTGGCGCCAGCTATTCCTGGTACGTGTATTCGGCGCAGCGCGTGAAATATCCGCTGATCCGCGGCCGCCTGATGGAAATGTGGCGTGAGGCGCGCAAGACCATGGACCCGGTGGCCGCCTGGAAATCGATCAGCCAGAATCCCGAAAAGGCCAAACGCTACAAGTCGGTGCGCGGCCAGGGGGGATTCGTGCGCGCCAAGTGGGACGAGGTAACGGAAATAATCGCCGCCGCCAACGTCTACACCATCAAGGAATTCGGCCCCGACCGCATCGCCGGCTTCTCGCCGATTCCCGCCATGTCGATGGTGAGCTACGCCGCAGGATCGCGCTACATGTCGCTGATCGGCGGCACCCCCCTGTCCTTCTACGACTGGTACTGCGACCTGCCGCCGTCGAGCCCGCAGGTCTGGGGCGAGCAGACCGACGTGCCGGAATCGGCCGACTGGTACAACTCGACGTATCTGATGGTGTGGGGCTCCAACGTACCGCAGACCCGCACCCCCGACGCCCACTTCTACACCGAGGTGCGCTACAAGGGCACCAAGACCGTGGCGGTATCAAGCGACTTCGGCGAGATGGTGAAATTCGGCGACATCTGGCTGGCCCCGCGGCAGGGCACCGACGCCGCGCTGGCGCTGGCGATGGGCCACGTCATCCTGTCCGAATTCCACGTCATGAATCGCAGCGAATATTTCGATTCCTACTGCCGCCAGTACAACGACATGCCGATGCTGGTGATGCTGAAGGAGCACGAGGGCAAGCTCATCGCCGACCGCTACCTGCGCGCCTCCGACCTCACCGGCAACATGGGCCAGGACAACAACCCCGAGTGGAAGACGGTGCTCTACGACGAGAACACCGGCTACCTGGTGGCGCCCAACGGCTCGATCGGCTTCAGGTGGGGGCAATCCGGCGCGTGGAACCTGGAGATGCGCGACGGCTATTCGAACAAGGAAGTGAAACCGCAGTTGACCCTGCTCGGCAGCCACGACGAAGTGGTCGAGGTGGCGCTGCCCTACTTCGGCGGCGATGATCACAACGAACTGCTCGGCCGTAATCTGCCGGTGAAAGTCATCAGCGTGGCTGGCCGCGACGTGCGCATCGCGACCGTCTACGACCTGACGCTGGCCAACTACGGCGTCGACCGCGGCCTCGGCGGGCCGAACCTGCCTACCGGCTACGACGACGAGGTGCCCTACACCCCGGCCTGGGCCGAGAAGCACTGCGGCGTGCCGCGCGCCGACATCATCACGGTGGCGCGCGAATTCGCCGACAACGCCGACAAGACCCACGGCAAGTCCATGATCATCCTCGGCGCAGCGCTGAACCACTGGTATCACAACGACATGATCTACCGCGGCATCATGAATCTGCTGATGATGTGCGGCTGCATCGGCCAGTCTGGCGGCGGCTGGGCGCACTACGTCGGACAGGAAAAGCTGCGGCCGCAGACCGGCTGGGCGCCGCTGGCGTTCGCGCTCGACTGGCATCGGCCGTCGCGGCAGATGAACGGCACCTCGTATTTCTACGCCCACACCAGCCAGTGGCGCCACGAGAAACTCGCCGCGTCGGAAATCCTCTCGCCCACCGCCGACAAGAAGAATGGCGATTACCGGCTGATCGACTTCAACGTGCGCGCCGAGCGCATGGGCTGGCTGCCGTCCGCGCCGCAACTCGACACCAACCCGCTGGAGATCACCCGCGCGGCCGACGCCGCCGGCATCGACCCCATCAAGTATGCGGTCGAGCAGATCAAGAGCGGCGCGATCAAGTTTGCCTGCGAAGACCCGGACAACCCGAAAAATTTCCCGCGCAATCTGTTCGTGTGGCGCTCGAACATTCTGGGTTCGTCGGGCAAGGGCCACGAGTACTTCCTCAAGTATCTGCTGGGCACGCAGAACGCGGTGCTGGGGCCGGATCTCGGCGAACTCAATGAACCCAAGCCGAAGGAAGTGGTGTGGCACGACAAGGGCGCCGAAGGCAAACTGGATCTGCTGGTGACGCTCGACTTCCGCATGTCGACCACGTGCCTGTATTCCGACATCGTGCTGCCGTCGGCCACCTGGTACGAGAAGGACGACCTCAACACCTCGGACATGCACCCCTTCATCCACCCCTTGAGCGAAGCGGTGCAGCCGCTGTGGGAATCGAAGTCCGACTGGGACATCTACAAGACCATCGCGAAGAAGTTCTCCGAACTCGCCGCAACCCATCTGGGCACGCAGAAAGATCTGGTGCTGACGCCGCTGATGCACGACACGCCGTCCGAACTGGGGCAAAGCCTGGGCGTGCGCGACTGGAAGAAGGGCGAGGTCGATCCCATCCCCGGCAAGACCATGCCGGCCATGGCGGTTGTGACGCGCGACTACGGCGACACCTACCGCAAGTTCACTGCGCTCGGGCCCTTGATGACCAAGGTCGGCAACGGCGGCAAGGGCATCAGCTGGAACACCGAGGACGAGGTCAGGCAGCTGGCCGAGCTGAACTACACCGTCACCGAGGAGGGCATTGCCAAAGGGCTGCCGAAGATCGAGTCGGCGATCGATGCCTGCGAGGTCATCCTCATGCTGGCGCCGGAAACCAACGGACAGGTCGCAGTGAAGGCCTGGGACGCGCTGTCCAAGATCACCGGCCGCGACCATACGCATCTGGCCATTCCGCGCGAGGACGACAAGATCCGCTTCCGCGACGTCGTGGCGCAGCCGAGGAAGATCATCTCCTCGCCGACCTGGTCGGGGCTAGAGTCCGAACATGTCTCGTACAACGCCGGCTACACCAACGTGCACGAACTGATCCCCTGGCGCACCCTCACCGGCCGCCAGCAGTTCTACCAGGATCACCCGTGGATGCTGGATTTCGGCGAAGGCCTGTGCGTCTACAAGCCGCCGGTCGACACCAAGACCATCGCGCCGATGCTGGGCAAACACCCGAACGGCCACCACGAGCTGGTGCTCAACTGGATTACCCCGCACCAGAAGTGGGGCATCCACAGCACCTACACCGACAACCTACGCATGCTCACGCTGTCGCGCGGCGGCCCCCACGTCTGGGTGTCCGAGATCGAGGCGAAGCAGGCCGGCCTCGTCGACAACGACTGGGTCGAGGTGTTCAACGTCAACGGCACGCTCACCGCGCGCGTCGTGGTCAGCCAGCGCGTACCCAAGGGCATGTGCCTGATGTATCACGCGCAGGAGAAGATCATCAACGTGCCGGGGGCCGAGGTGAGCGGATTCCGCGGCGGCATCCACAACTCGGTGACGCGCACCATCACCAAGCCGACGCACATGATCGGCGGCTACGCGCAGCTGGCCTACGGCTTCAATTACTACGGCACGGTGGGGTCCAACCGCGACGAGTACGTGATCGTGCGCAAGATGAAGAAGGTCGACTGGATGGAAGGCCCGCTGGTCGAGCGTGGATGAAAAACCATTAACCACAGAGGCACAGAGAAACCCCTTGAGTC
>DASVPF010000156.1:0-1579 GCA_036382965.1 Thiobacillus sp. | reverse complement strand
AGCTTGACCTGCGGACGCAGGCCTTTGCCGGCACCGCTGGCCTTGCGCTTGGGATCGATCACCACCAGCGTGGACAGACCGGTGACGTCATCGAGCTGCTTGGCCACGGTAACGCCCTCTTCGATGTGCTCGAAGCGGATGCGGCCGGCGTATTCGGTGATGATGGGACGGGTATGCGGATCCCAGGTCGCCAGCACAGCGCCGGCCTTGATCTTGGCGCCGTCGGTCACCATCAGCGTGGCGCCGTACGGCACCTTGTGACGCTCGCGCTCGCGACCGCTGTCGTCGGCAATGATGATCTCGCCGCTGCGCGCAATGGCCACCAGCTCCTTGCGGGCATTGGTCACATAACGCATGGCGGCAGTGTACTGCACCGTGCCGTTGGACTTGGCTTCGAGCTGGCTGGCCGCCGCGGCACGCGATGCCGCGCCGCCGATGTGGAAGGTGCGCATGGTGAGCTGCGTGCCCGGCTCGCCGATCGACTGCGCAGCGATCACGCCGACTGCCTCGCCGGTGTTGACAAGGTAACCACGGCCGAGGTCGCGGCCGTAGCACTTGGCGCACAAACCGTAGCGCGTCTCGCAGGTCAGCGGCGTGCGCACCTTGACTTCGTCGATGCCCAGCGACTCGATGGTATCGACCACGTCTTCCACCAGCAACGTGCCGGCTTCGAACACGGTTTCCTGGGTTTCGGGATGGATGATGTCGCTGGCAGCCACGCGGCCGAGAATCCGCTCGCGCAGCGCTTCGACCACTTCGCCGCCTTCGACCAGCGCCTTCACCACGAGACCGTTCTTGGTGCCGCAATCGTCCTCGACCACCACCAGATCCTGCGTCACGTCGACCAGGCGGCGTGTCAGGTAGCCGGAGTTCGCGGTCTTCAGCGCCGTATCGGCTAGGCCCTTGCGCGCCCCGTGGGTCGAGATGAAGTACTGCAGCATGTTCAGGCCTTCACGGAAGTTCGCCGTGATCGGGGTTTCGATGATGGAGCCGTCCGGCTTCGCCATCAGGCCGCGCATCCCCGCCAGCTGGCGAATCTGCGCGGCGGAACCGCGCGCACCCGAGTCGGCCATCATGTAGATCGCGTTGAACGACTCCTGGGTCACTTCCTTGCCGTGGCGGTCGATCACTTTCTCGCCGCCCAGCTGCCCCATCATGGCTTTGGCCACGGCGTCACCTGCGCGGCCCCAGATGTCGACCACCTTGTTATAGCGCTCGCCCTGGGTCACCAGACCCGAGGTGTACTGCGATTCGATCTCTTTCACTTCGGCTTCGGCCGCACCCAGGATCTGACCCTTCTCTTGCGGAATCAGCATGTCCTTGATGGCGATCGACATTCCCGCGCGAGTGGCGAAGGTGAAGCCGGTATACATCAGCTTGTCGGCAAAGATCACCGTCTCGCGCAGACCGCAACGGCGGAAACTGGCGTTGATCAGCTTGGAGATTTCCTTCTTCTTCAGCGCCTTGTCGACGAAGCTGAACGGCAGCCCCGGCGGCAGGATTTCGGACAGCAGCGAGCGGCCGAGCGTGGTTTCCACCCGCTTGATCGTCTCGACGCGATTCTTGTTCTCGTCCAGCA
>DASVPF010000155.1:0-1802 GCA_036382965.1 Thiobacillus sp. | reverse complement strand
CGGCGACATCCAGGCGCTCCAGCACGAGGTCGACGCTGCCCAGCCTGTACGTGCTGTCGGACACGCTGGAGCTCGGCGACAGCGTCGGCCCCTACGCCAAATCCCTGCTCTACCTCGTGTCCAACGCCTTCGAAGGCACGCGCGAAGTACCGATCCTGGGCATGAAGCGCTTTATCGATGCCGACCCGAAGCTTGCCAAATTGTTCGGCGGGAGCGTCGACGGCCGCCCGGCGCTGGTGGTATCCGAAGGCATCCCGCTCGCCCCCGCGCAAGAGGGCGCCGCCGTCCAGCGGGGCGCCTCCGTCAGCCGCAGCCACGGCGGCTTCGACAATGACCCCGCCACCATGAATTCGGTGCTCACTCGCGTCCTCGGCGGCGTGCCGAAACGGCTGTTCACGCCACGCGATTTGAATTACTGAACCCGGATCGGAGTCATCATGCCAGCCGACTTTTCCGCCCTGTTCGACCCGCTGCTGGTGCTGGCGGGCCTGGTGCTGGTGATCGCCGGGCTGGTGATGTTCATCCGCAGCAAGACCAGCACGCAGGCGTCGTCGGTCGAAGCGTTCGGCATCAAGCTCAACGTCACCCATCCCTCGCTGATCCTGGTGCTGGCGGGCGTCGGGCTGATGCTGGCGCCGCGCCTGCTGCCGGAACCGGCAGATAAAGCACGCAAGCCGGAGCCGGCCGCCGTCGCCGAAGCGCCCCCGCCCCAAACCACGCCCGCCATTCCGCCTGCCGCGCCGGCATCCAAGGCCACCCATCCCCCAACGCCGGCTCCGGCAGCCCCTGCCGTCACGCCCACCGCGGCGCCGCCTTCCAAAGTCGCCGAGTCCAGCCAGCCCGTTGCGCCGGAAAAACCGCTGCCCGCCGCGCCCCATGTCCGGAAAAAAACCACGTCCAGAATCGCCTCCGCGCACCCTGCCCATCCCGCTGCCGCCACGACCGAAGCGCCTGCCGCCGGCCCGTCTGCCGTCGCGAAACCGGCGCGCCCGACGCTCGCCTACGCCGCGCTGGCGCTGCCGATCAACCGCAGCTTCTGGAGCGGCGAAACGCGCGCCAGCCACACGCGCCGGGTGCAAGCTTCCTTGCACGAGAAAGGACGCGAGGTATTGCACATGGACGCCCGTGGGCTGGAACTGAGCCAGGCGGAATTCGATGCCTGGTGGAACGAATCGCGCCAGCAGACACGCAGCCGCGAACTGTGCGCCGCGCGCCCGGCACCGGTCGCCCTGCTGTCCGCGCGGGTGGACACGCCGACGACCCTATCGTCCGTCGAAAGCGCCTACTGGCCAGAATTGAAGTTGCGCCTGTTCGTCTGCGCCAATCAGCATCTCTATCGCCAGCAGAAAACCCTGTCCCCGCAGAACGACGACGCGTGGCCGTTCGCGACCGAACTCAACAGCGAAATCGAACGGTTCCTGCGCACCTATCGCAACGATTTGGCGGACTAAAACGGCGAAAGCGCATTGATTTCCATTCCTTCATCGCGAGGAGCGTAGCGACGTGGCGATCCAGCGTCCGTGCTCTGGATTGCTTCGCTTTGCTCGCAATGACGAAACATGAATGAACAGGAACGCGAAGCCTGATCCAGTCAGTTGATCTCAACGAACTCGATGGTGTTGGCATCCGGATCACGGCAGAACAGCGCCGCCCGCCCCGATTTGCTCGCGCTGTATTTCACCCCTACGGCATCGAGCCGGCTTTTCAGCGCGGCCATGTCCCGAACCGCCAGCGCGATATGGCGGTCGCGGCCGCCGTGCTCCGGGCGGATCGAGCCTGCATCGGGATTGGGCAGCTGCATC
>DASVPF010000154.1:0-1742 GCA_036382965.1 Thiobacillus sp. | reverse complement strand
GACCGGTTGCAGCTGGACGGCTACAAGCAACGCCTCATGGATAACGATCACCTCCGGCAGCAGCAGCAGCGGCAACGGCACGGTGAGCTACTCGGTGGCATCCAACACCAGCACAAGCTCAAGGTCCGGCACTGCCACCATCGCAGGAAAGACATTCACAGTCAGTCAGGCAGCGGCTGCTACCTCCTGCACCTACTCGATCACGCCGTTCACCGCGCCGAAGATCAGCGCGGCGGCGGCAAACACCGGCAGCAGCTTGATCAGCGCCGCACCCGGTAACAACCACCAGCCGGCCAGCGCGAGCTGCCCGCCGATGTGGCCGAATGCGGCCAGGACCGACAGGCTGACCGGGCCGAAGGTGCGGCGCGGCAGGTGACGCGCCAGCCCCAGCACCGACAGGCTGACCAGCGCGCCGGCGGCCGATAGCCAGAAGCCCGGCGTCAACAAACTGCCCAGCAGCAGGCCGCCGGCCAGCACGCGCAGGGCGGACACCCAGGCCGCGGCGCGCCAGCCGTGTTGCAGCAGCACCAGCAGGATGACGATGTTGGCCAGGCCGGGTTTCACGCCGGGCACCGGACTCGGCAGCGCGGCCTCGGCGAGCGTGAGGCCGATCGCCAGCGCGGCCAGCCGCGCAATGCGGCGGTCGTCGGCGGTGACCGGCAACTCGATATTGGGCCGAAACGAAATGTCTTGACGAGCACAGCTACGCCTTGCCTTGGCTGGCTCTTCACAAGCCGCACGGCGTTTCGGATCAATACGCATTAAGGCAGGCTGTTGTTGATGGGAAACTCATTTGGTGAGTTTCCCATCAATAACCGAGGGTGTCATAAGCTAGCGCATGCCCGCGGATTTCGACGCTCACCTGATTGGGCAGGCACAGCGCAGCCTGCCCGGAGAGCGTGAGCCAGCCCTGTTTCACGCACAGCTGGCGCGGCGAAGGGTCGCGTGCGACACGGGCGCGGCCAGGCTCGATTTCGATTTGCGTGATGCCGAGCGGCCCGCTGACGGAGAAGGCTTGCGGCCCGTTGAGCGCGGCGGTTTTGACGATCCGTCCGGCGGCGCGGATGACGACGGTGTCGCCCGGGTCGCCGCCCCACGCATATGCAACCAAAGCGACGACCACCCCTGCGCCCGCCAGCAGCACGCCGACGTCGCCGGCACGCAGCAGCATCACGAAAGCTCGCGGTGCCGCACCAGCACCTGCTCGCGTTCGCGAAAGGCGGCGGCCAGCGTTTCGGCGAAATACACGCTGCGATGCTGGCCGCCGGTGCAGCCGATGGCGACCGTCAGATAGGCGCGGTGGTCGCGGATGAAGCACGGCAGCCAGTTTTCGACAAAGCCGCGGATGTCGGCCAGGAGTGCCATGGCGTTGGCGCTGGATTCGATATAGTCCTTGACCGGCTGGTCGCAGCCGGTGAGCGGCCGCAGTTCGGCGACGTAATGC
This sequence comes from Thiobacillus sp., assembly GCA_036382965.1. Taxonomy (GTDB): domain Bacteria; phylum Pseudomonadota; class Gammaproteobacteria; order Burkholderiales; family Thiobacillaceae; genus Thiobacillus. The sequence goes on along the minus strand of DASVPF010000154.1, from coordinate 298 downwards.
GGGTTGGGCAGGCAGCGCACGTCGAACACCAGGTCGGCGTCGAGCGGAATGCCGTGCTTGAAGCCGAAGGATTCAAACAGCAGCGTGATGCGCGAGCGGTCCTGCCCGATCAGGTCCTTGATCCACAGCCGCAGCGCCGAGGCGGACAGATCGCTGCTGTCGATGCGGTGCGCCAGCGGCACGATGTCGGCGAGCATTTCGCGTTCGAGCTGAATGGCCTCCTGCAGCGAAACCGTGTCGCTGGAAAGCGGATGCCGCCTCCGCGTTTCGGAAAAACGCTTGACCAGCGACAGGGTTT
>DASVPF010000153.1:0-4481 GCA_036382965.1 Thiobacillus sp. | reverse complement strand
GCTGAACCTGTACTTCGCCACCCTGATCGGCCTGGCGCTGACCGCGGCCATGGTGTGGATCACCGAGTACTACACCGCGACCGAATTCAGCCCGGTGCGCCACATCGCGCAGGCCTCCACCACCGGCCACGGCACCAACGTGATCGCCGGCCTCGGCGTGTCGATGAAGTCCACCGCAGCGCCGGTGCTCGCCGTCGCCGCCGCGATCTGGGGCGCCTATGCGCTGGCCGGCCTCTACGGCATCGCGATCGCCGCCACCTCGATGCTGTCGATGGCAGGCATCATCGTCGCGCTCGACGCCTACGGCCCGATCACCGACAACGCCGGCGGCATCGCCGAAATGGCCGGACTGCCGGACAGCATCCGCAACATCACCGACCCGCTCGACGCCGTCGGCAACACCACCAAGGCGGTGACCAAGGGCTACGCCATCGGCTCGGCCGGCCTTGCCGCACTGGTGCTGTTCGCAGACTACACCCATGCGATCAATGCCAAGGCACTGTTGGCCGACCCGCTTGCCAAGGCCATGACCTTCGACCTGTCCAACCACATGGTCATCATCGGCCTGTTCATTGGCGGCATGGTGCCCTACCTGTTCGCCGCCATGGGCATGGAAGCGGTCGGCCGCGCCGCCGGTTCGGTGGTGGTGGAAGTGCGCCGCCAGTTCAAGGAAATCCCCGGCATCATGGCCGGCACGGGCAAGCCGGAATACGGCACCTGCGTCGACATGCTGACCAAGGCTGCGATCAAGGAAATGATCGTTCCCTCGCTGCTGCCGGTTGCGGTTCCCGTCATCGTCGGCCTCACCCTGGGGGCGCAGGCGCTGGGCGGCGTGCTGGTCGGCACCATCGTCACCGGCATCTTCGTGGCGATTTCCATGACCACCGGCGGCGGCGCGTGGGACAACGCCAAGAAGTACATCGAGGAAGGCAACTACGGCGGCAAGGGTTCAGAAGCGCACAAGGCTGCCGTTACTGGTGATACCGTCGGCGATCCCTACAAGGACACCGCCGGCCCGGCCATCAACCCGCTGATCAAGATCATCAACATCGTGGCGCTGCTGATCGTGCCATTGATTGGTTAAGCTCAGGCAGGTCTGAAATGCGTTAAGCTCTCGAACCGGGGCGCCACGCCCCGGCAACGAGAACAATCATCTAACCGAGAGAGGAGTCTGGAATGGCGAAGAACGTTGGCGGTATGGACCGTGTGATCCGCGCAGTGATCGGTGGCGGCCTGATCTATTATGCGATGTCGAATTTGCCGGGCGCCGATGCCTGGATGGTGCCGGCCGGCGTGGTGGGCTTTATCTTGATCCTGACCGCGATCTTCAGCTGGTGTCCGGCGTATCGGGTATTCGGCATCAAGACCAGCAAGGCGCAATAAACTTTCGCGAGCCTGCAGAGTCATGCAAAGTGCGCCCTCGGGCGCACTTTTTTATTTTGGGGAATCTCATGCGATTCATGTCCGTATTCTTCGCGCTTGCCCTCACCGGCGCAGCCCACGCCGGCGGAGTCGACCGCCTGAAAGCCTTCATCGCCGGCGCCAAAACCGCCGAGGCCGATTTCACCCAGACCGTGGCCGACAAGAACGGCCGCGTCACCCAGCAGGCCAGCGGCAAAATGGCGTTTGCCCGTCCCGGCAAGTTCCGCTGGGATTACCGCGCGCCGTACGAACAGGTCATCGTCGGCGACGGCGTCAAGTTGTGGCTGTACGACACCGACCTCGACCAGGTCACCGTCAAGCCGCTGGGCGACGTCATCGCCGGCACCCCCGCCGCGCTGCTGGCCGGCGACAATGCCATCGAAAAATATTTCAGCCTGAAGAACGCCGGCGAGGCTGACGGCCTGGAATGGCTGGACGCCACCCCGAAGAACCGCGACACCACCTTCGAGCGTATCCGCATGGGCTTCAAGGGCGACGTGCTGGTGCAGATGGAACTGTTCGATTATTTCGGTCAGCGCACCACGCTCAAGCTGTCGCACTTTGCACGTAACCCGCAGCTTGCGCCGTCGCGCTTCAAGTTCACGCCGCCGAAGGGGGCGGATGTGATTGGCGAATAATTTGTCATTGCGAGCGTAGCGAAGCAATCCAGAATGCCAGCGGATCACGAATGCTGGATCGCCACGTCGCTTCGCTCCTCGCGATGACGGAATAAACCAGCATCACCCTGAGGGATAATGGCCGTCATGTGCCCCCAAGACCTCTTCCAGACCGCCCCCCCCGAGCCCGCGCACGACCCGCACGCCCCGCTGGCCGAACGCCTGCGTCCGCACACGCTCGCTGACGTCGTCGGGCAGACGCATCTGCTCGGCCCCGGCAAGCCGCTGCGCCTCGCCTTCGATTCCGGCAAGCTGCATTCGATGATCCTGTGGGGGCCGCCGGGCGTGGGCAAGACCACGCTGGCGCGGCTGACTGCGCAGGCCTTCGGCGCCGACTTCATCGCGATCTCGGCCGTGCTCTCCGGCGTCAAGGACATTCGCGAAGCCGTCGAGCGCGCGCGCATGAACCAGACCCTCGGCCGCGCCACCATCCTGTTCGTCGACGAAGTCCACCGCTTCAACAAGTCGCAGCAGGACGCCTTCCTGCCGCACGTCGAATCCGGGCTCTTCACCTTCATCGGCGCCACCACCGAAAACCCCTCGTTCGAGGTCGTCGGCGCGCTGCTGTCGCGCGCCCAGGTCTATGTGCTGAAGTCGCTTACGCCCGACGAACTCGGCCAGCTGATGCAGCGCGCGCTGACCGAACTGCCCGACCTGAAGCTGGGCGAGGGCGTCGACAAGCTGCTGGCCGCCTACGCTGACGGCGACGCCCGGAAATTGTTGAACCTGCTGGAACAGCTCGACACCGCCGCGCGCACCTCGCAGGTGAAGGAAGTCGACGCCGCGTTTGTGGAGAATGCGCTGGCGCAATCGCTGCGCCGCTTCGACAAGGGCGGCGAAGCCTTCTACGACCAGATCTCCGCCTTGCACAAAAGCGTGCGTGGCTCAGATCCCGACGCTTCGCTCTACTGGCTGGTGCGCATGCTCGACGGCGGCGCCGACCCGCGCTATCTCGGTCGCCGCCTCATCCGCATGGCGAGCGAGGACATCGGCCTGGCCGACCCGCGCGCCTTGAGATTGGCACTGGATGCCGTCGAAACCTACGAACGCCTCGGCACGCCCGAAGGCGAACTCGCGCTCGCCGAAGCTTGCCTCTATCTCGCCTGCGCGCCCAAGAGCAACGCCGCCTACGCCGCCTACAACGCCGCGCGCGCCTTCGTGCAGTCCAACCCTTCCAACGACGTCCCCATCCACCTGCGCAACGCCCCCACCAAACTGATGAAGGAACTCGGCTACGGCCGCGCCTACCGCTACGCCCACGACGAGCCCGAAGCTTACGCCGCCGGCGAGCGTTACTTCCCCGACGACCTGCAGGAACAGCGGTTCTACGACCCCACCCCGCGCGGACTCGAAGGCAAGATTGCCGAGAAGCTGGCGCATCTGCGCAAACTGGACGAGGAGGTTGGGAAGGGGTGAGCCTTGAAGCGTACGGCCGCCCGCTCCGTTCGGGCTGAGCGCGTCGAAGCCCTTTTCCGGTTGGGCTTGAGATCATCTCGTAATCGGGCTATTGTAAGGAATCCTTACTTTTCGCAATCGGATTGATCGTGCTCGCCAAGATGACAGCAAAAAACCAGCTCACTCTGCCCAAGAGCGTGACCAATGCACTTGGCCAGGTTGAATACTTCGATGTCCAAACCAAGGATGGCCAGGTCATCCTCACCCCCGTGCGCATCCAGCGCGCCGATGCGGTACGTGCCAAGCTGGCCGAGCTCAACTTGAACGAGCAGGACATTGCCGACGCCGTTGACTGGGCGCGTCAACCCGCGGCCAAGCGTAAAAAATGAGCCGCCCGCCACGGGTTGTGCTCGATACCAATCTGGTGCTTTCGGCCTTGGTGTTTGCAAACGGCCGGCTCGGACCGTTGCGTCATGCCTGGCAGAACGGGCACTGCGTGCCGCTCATTTCCAAAACCGCCACAGCCGAACTGATCCGCGTGCTGGCCTATCCCAAGTTCAAGCTCAGCGACGAAGAACAACAGGAACTGTTGGCCGATTACCTGCCGTGGTGCGCCACCGTGCGCATCCCCAATCCTCCGCCCGTCACGCCCGACTGCCGCGACCCCTTCGATCAGCCGTTCCTGCAACTCGCCGTCACCGGCAAGGCGGACTATCTTGTCAGCGGTGATCGGGATTTGCTGATCCTGGCAGATCGCTTCGACTGCCCCATCATTACCGCCGAACAGTCCCTGAAAACTCTCGGCTTATGAGCTTCTGGATCACGGAAGGAGGCGTCTCCGAGGGGATATGTCGATGAAAAGCATTTTTATCGACACATCGGGAAAACGTGTCGATTGAATCGACACGAAAAACTTGGGCGGCTTGTGCGAAGATTCGGCTGATAACAAACAAGGGGATGTCTTGGCTCCACAGCCAGAACAACAAG
>DASVPF010000152.1:0-2361 GCA_036382965.1 Thiobacillus sp. | reverse complement strand
GCTCGAGCTCGAGCGCGCGGGCAAGCGCCCGGTGGGCGGACCGGCCGTCGCGCTGCGCGAGCCGCGCCAGCCCGAGAGCGCGCCACAGCGCGACCTCGTCGGGCGCGAATTTCCGCCTGGTGACGCCGGGTATCCGCCCGGCCGGAAGCGACACGGGCGACCAGCGTCGCGTGATGACGCCGGCGGAAGCCTTGCAGGCCGGCGCGACCGATCTGGTGATCGGGCGCCCGATCACCGCCGCGGCCGACCCGCTCGCCGCGCTCAGACAGATTCAAACCGATATTCGAAACGTAGGGAGACCGTTGTGAAAATTACCGTGATCGGCACCGGCTATGTGGGCCTGGTGACAGGAACCTGCCTGGCGGAAGTCGGCAACGAGGTGCTGTGCCTCGACGTCGACCCGACAAAAATCGAAACGCTGAAAGCCGGTGGCATCCCGATTTACGAACCGGGACTGGAAGACATGGTGAAGCGCAACGTCGCCGCCGGCCGCCTGCATTTCACCACCGACATCGCGGAATCGGTGGCCTTCGGCCAGATCCAGTTCATCGCCGTCGGCACGCCGCCGGACGAGGACGGCTCGGCCGACCTGCAATATGTGGTCGCCGCGGCGCGCAACATCGGCCGCCACATGGCCGACTACAAGCTGGTGGTCGACAAATCCACCGTGCCGGTGGGCACCGCCGACAAGGTGCGTGCCGCGCTCATGGAAGAGCTGGCGAAGCGCAGCGCTGCGATCGAGTTCAACGTGGCGTCGAACCCCGAGTTCCTGAAGGAGGGTGCAGCGGTCGACGACTTCATGAAGCCCGACCGCATCGTCATCGGCACCGACAGCGAGCGCGCCACGTCGCTGTTGCGTCAGCTGTATGCGCCGTTCCAGCGCAACCACGACCGTCTGACCGTGATGGACGTGAAGAGCGCCGAGCTCACCAAGTACGCCGCCAACGCCATGCTGGCGACGCGCATTTCCTTCATGAACGAACTCGCCGTGCTCGCCGAGAAGCTCGGCGCCGACATCGAGCAGGTACGCCACGGCATCGGCTCCGACCCGCGCATCGGCTACCACTTTCTGTACGCCGGCTGCGGCTACGGTGGCTCGTGCTTCCCCAAGGACGTGCAGGCGCTGCGCCGCACCGCGCAGGAAAACGGCATCCCGCTGCGCGTGCTCGACGCGGTGGAGGACGCCAACGAGGCGCAGAAGCAGATCCTGGTCGACAAGCTGACTGCGCGCTTCGGCAAGGAGTTGAAGGGCAAACGCTTCGCCATGTGGGGACTGGCGTTCAAGCCGAACACCGACGACATGCGCGAAGCGCCCAGCCGCAGCATGCTCGAGGCTTTGTGGGCGATGGGCGCGAGCGTGTCGGCCTACGACCCGGCGGCGATGGAGGAAACCCGCCGCATCTACGGCGAGCGCGCCGACTTGCTGCTGGCCGACAGCCCGATGGACGCGCTGAAGGGCGCCGATGCGCTGTTGATCGTCACCGAATGGAAAGTCTTCCGCAGCCCCAACTTCGACACCATGAAGTCGCTGCTGAAGGCGCCGCTGGTGTTCGACGGCCGCAATCTGTATGAGCCGCAGGCGATGCGCGAGATGGGTTTCGACTATCTGCCGATCGGACGCCAGTGATGGAAATGCCCCATGTCCTTGCGTGACGCCATCCGCCGCGCCCGCGTCCTGGTGGTGGGCGACGTGATGCTCGACCGCTACTGGTTCGGCGACGTTTCGCGCATCTCGCCCGAGGCGCCGGTGCCGGTGGTGCACGTCACGCGCAACGAGGATCGCATCGGCGGCGCCGGCAACGTGGCGCGCAACGCGGCGGCCCTCGGCGCGCAGGTCACGCTGCTGTCGGTGGCGGGGCGCGACGAAGCGGGGCAGGCGCTGCGCGCCTTGCTCGACGCGGAAACCTTCACGGTGCATCTGCACGAAGACCCGGCGTTTTCCACCATCACCAAGCTGCGCGTCATCGGCCGTCAGCAGCAATTGCTGCGCGTCGATTTCGAGACCCAGCCGGGGCACGAGGTGCTGGCCGCCAAGCTGGAAGCCTATGCGCAGCTGCTGGCCGAGTGCGACGTGGTGGTGCTGTCGGACTACGGCAAGGGCGGGCTGACGCACGTCACGCGCATGATCGAGCTGGCGCGCGCAGCCGGCAAACCGATTCTGGTCGACCCCAAGGGCGATGACTGGACGCGCTATACCGGCGCCACGCTGATTACCCCGAATCGCAGCGAATTCCGCGACGTCGCGGGCAGCTGGAAATCCGAGACCGAATTGGCCGACAAGGCCGCCGCGGTGCGCGCAAGCTTCCAGCTCGATGCCCTGCTGGTGACGCGCAGCGAGGAAGGCATGAGCCTGTTCGACGC
>DASVPF010000151.1:0-3533 GCA_036382965.1 Thiobacillus sp. | reverse complement strand
TCGGCAAAAGTCACCGGGTTGGCGTTTTCGTCGAGCAGACGCGCCCGGCTCTTGCCGAACGAGAACGCACCGCCGCGTCCGCCGCCCTGCATCTGGCGCATGAAGAAGATCCACACGCCGATCAGGAGCAGCATGGGGAACCACGAAATGAACAGGCTCATCAGGAAGGACGGCTGCTCTTCCGGCTTGGCTTCGACCGACACGCCGTTTTTCAGCAGGTCGGACACCATCCACGGATCGCTCGGCGCATAGCTGGTGAAGCGCTGGCCGTCGCTACGCTCGCCCTTCAGCACATTGCCCTCGATGACCACCTTGGCGATCTGCTGCTGGCGCACCTCTTCGATGAACTGCGAGTACGGCATCTGCGACTGCGTGGTGCGCTGCGCGCCGAACTGGTTGAACACCGTCATCAGGACGACGGCGATAATCAGCCAGATGGCAATGTTCTTGGACAAATTGTTCACGTTTACTCCTCGGTGCCAAGCCGGCACATTTAATCTAACGCAGCACGTTTAGACTCATTCTAAACCCTATTCAACCGGGTTACTACGGTTGCTTCACGACTGCTTCCCGCGTTGCAACAGGCCGGCGTCCCAGCAGATAGACCTCGGTACTGCGATCGCGCGAGGCCTCGGGTTTGCGAATCAGCACCTGCTCGAATGCCTGCCGCATCTGGGCCCGGAAATCCTCGAAGCCCACGCCTTGAAACACTTTGACGAGAAAAGCGCCGTCGGGTTTCAGCCAGTTCACCGCAAAATCCAGCGCCAGCTCGCACAGCGCGTAGTGCCGCGCCTGGTCCGTCAGCATGACCCCGCTAATATTGGGCGCCATATCGCTCAATACAAGATCAACCCGCCCGGACTGCAACTTTTCTTCCAGCCAGGCCAGCGCCGCCGCATCGCTGAAGTCGCCTTCCAGACTGTCGACACCCGGCATCGGCGCCACCGGCAACAGGTCGATCGCCAGCACCCTGCCCTGCCGTTTCATCTTCTGCACCGCCACCTGGCACCAGCTGCCGGGCGCGGCCCCCAGATCCACCACCGTCATGCCGGGACGCAGCAGAGGGTCGCGCTTGTCGATTTCCAGCAATTTGTACGCGGCGCGCGAGCGGTAGCCGTCCAGCTGCGCCTTCTTGACGTAGGGATCCGTCACGTGCTCGTGCATCCAGGCACTGCCCGATTTGGTTCGCTTCGCTTTCTGCACCATGTCTATCGGCTACAATCCGCGCTCAGTTTAAGGAATAAAGCATGAAATCACTCACGCCCGCTCAACGGCAGTATCTCAAGGGCCTGGCGCACAGCCGCCAGCCGGTGGTCATGATCGGCAACCAGGGCTTGACCACGGCCATATTGAAGGAAGTCGAACGCGGACTCGCTGTGCACGAATTGATCAAGATCAAGGCCGCCACCGACGAGCCGGATACCCGCCGTGCCTGGATGGAGGAAATCTGCGCCGCGACCGGTGCGGCGCCGGTGCAGCAGATCGGCAAGGTATTGGTGATTTATCGCGCCGCCGCCAAACCCATCATCGTCCTGCCGGTCTGATTGCGGACTGAGGGATTATCGCGCCAGCCCCGAACGCCAGACCAGCAATAGCCCAAGCGCGCTCTGGATCAGGTAGAGGATGCTCGACACGCCATGCCAGCGCGCGAAACGGTCGGCAAACACGCTCTGCATCACCGCATGCGGCATGGCCTGATCCTTCAGGCTCTGCAGGATGGGCTGGACACCGAAGTGGCCCGCCAAGATCAGCGCCAGCATCAGCGCCACCGCCCAGAAGAAGAATGTTTTCAGCGCGACGCCGCCGTCGCGGGCGATGCGGTAGATCAGCAGATAGACGGCGGCGGCGATGCCGATCCACGCCATCCACCCGAACAACCTGCCGGCCAGCATCCCGGCCAGTTGTTTGTCGCCCAGGCTGGCAAACAGCACCGGCGCGGCGACGTAACCGATCGCCCACATGCCGCCGATCCATAGCACCAGCGACACCCCGGCGAGACCGTCCCAGAAGCGCCGCATTATTTGTAGAGTACGTCCAGCACTTCGTACTGGCGGACGCCACCCGGCGCCTGCACCTCGACGCTGTCGCCGGCGTATTTGCCGATCAGCGCACGGGCGATCGGCGACGATACGGAAATCTTGCCCTGCTTGATGTCGGCCTCGTCGTCGCCGACGATCTGATAGGTCACGCTATCGCCGGAATCGGCATCCTCGAGTTCGACGGTCGCGCCAAAGACAATGCGGCCATCCGCATCGACTGTGGTCGGGTCGATGATCTGCGCATTGGCCAGCTTGCCTTCGAGATCGGCAATGCGGCCCTCGATGAAGCCCTGTTTTTCCTTGGCGGCATCGTATTCGGCGTTTTCGGACAGATCGCCCTGCGCGCGCGCCTCGGCGATCGCCTGGATCACGGCGGGACGCTCCACGCTTTTCAGATGCTGCAATTCGACGCGCAGTTTTTCGGCGCCGACGACGGTGAGGGGAAATTTGCTCACGACTTTGCCTTTTCAGTTCAGTGCAAGCGCCGATGCAGCGCCTGCAGGGAATACACCTCGAGTTCATGGCCGTGCTGCATGCCCATGCAGGCGGCATGCGCCCCGGCCAGCGTGGTGAAGTACACTACCCTGCGCGCCAGCGCCTCGGCACGGATGGCGTAGGAATCCTTCACCGCTTTCTTGTCTTCGACCACATTGACAATGAAATCGATGTCGCCGTTCTTGATCATGTCGACAATGTGCGGGCGGCCTTCCTTGACCTTGTTGACCACGGCCACCGGAATTCCCGCCGATTCGATCGCCTGCGCGGTGCCGCGCGTGGCGACCAGGCTGAAGTCGAGATCGCGCAGCGCCTGTGCCAGTTCGACGATGGCGTCACGGTCGCCCGAGCGCACGCTGACGAAGGCGCGCCCGCCCGGTTTCGGCAGTTCGGAACTCGACGCCAGCTGCGACTTGACGAAAGCCTCGCCGAAATTGTCGCCCACACCCATGACTTCGCCGGTCGATTTCATTTCAGGACCGAGGATGGTGTCGACGCCGGGGAACTTGCGGAACGGGAACACCGCTTCCTTCACCGAGAAATACGGCGGGATGATCTCTTTCTCGAACCCCTGCGACTTCAGCGAAATGCCGGCCATCGCACGCGCGGCAATCTTCGCCAGCGGCGCGCCGATGGCTTTCGACACATAGGGCACGGTGCGCGACGCGCGCGGGTTCACTTCGAGCACGTACACGGTATCGCCCTGGATCGCGAACTGCACGTTCATCAGGCCGACCACTTTCAGCGCCTTCGCCATCGCCACCGTCTGGCGGCGCAACTCATCCTGTACGTCCTTCGACAAACTGTAGGGCGGCAGCGAACACGCCGAATCGCCCGAATGCACGCCAGCCTGCTCGATGTGCTGCATGATGCCGCCGATCACCACCTGCTCGCCGTCGGACAGCGCGTCGACGTCGACCTCGATGGCGTCGTTGAGAAAGCGGTCGAGCAGCACCGGGAACCCGACGGTCGCGGACTCGTCTTGCCCGGTCCCTTTCG
>DASVPF010000150.1:0-2797 GCA_036382965.1 Thiobacillus sp. | reverse complement strand
AGCGGATGCTGCCGGTGCCAGTGGAAAAGGAATCGAAAGTGTTGAAAGCGTCGGCCATGATGGGGTGACTCGTGAAAAGATGGACTGGGAAATGGCGAAAGGCCGGATTTTACCGGAAGCGTGCCGTGCTCAGACAGGTCTGATGCGCCTTACAGGCGAATGCCGAACGCCGCCAGCAGCTTGATCATGCCCAGATAGGCCAGCGCCGTGGCGGCACTGGAGGCAGCGAGGCTCGTCCAGAACCCCCAGCCGTTACGCAGCAGAACGGGTAGCAGCACGAACAGCAGCAGCGAAGGCAGCACCAGCCAGAAGATGCCGCTCGCGAGTGCGGCGACCTTCTGCGCGTCGCCGGTATCGAGATACAGCCAGACAAAGGCGAGCAGCGAGGTAAGCGGCAAGGACGCCAGCGCGGCGGCCCAGAAGGTGCTGCGCTTGGCCACTTCGGCAATGGCGACGAGGATCAGCGCAGACAGGATGACCTTGAGCGCAGTTTGCCCCATGGCGACGGATCAGCCTTTGCACCGCATCTGCGGACTCATTTAACTTTCCCGCCGCATCTGCGGGAACAGGATGACGTCGCGGATGCTCGGCGAATCGGTCAAGAGCATCACCAGGCGGTCGATGCCGATGCCGCAGCCGCCGGTGGGCGGCAGACCGTGCTCCAGCGCGCGGATGAAGTCGGCGTCGTAGTGCATCGCTTCCTCGTCGCCGGCTTCCTTCTGCCGCACCTGTTCCATGAAGCGCTCGGCCTGGTCCTCGGCGTCGTTGAGCTCCGAAAAACCATTCGCCATTTCGCGCCCGGTGATGAAGAGTTCGAAGCGCTCGGTGATGTCGGGCTGGCTGTCGGAACGGCGCGCCAGCGGCGAGACTTCGGCCGGGTAGTCGACGATGAAGGTGGGCTGGATCAGCAGCGCCTCGGTGGTCTCCTCGAAGAAGGAGAGCTGCAGGCCGCCGATGCCGTCCTGCGGCTTGTACTTGGCTTTCATCGCGGTGAATTGCGCGATCAGCCAGTCGCGGTCGTTGAGCTGTTCGACCGTGTAGTGCGGGTTGTATTTGCGGATCGCGTCGACGATGGTGAGGCGGTCGAACGGCGTGCCGAGCTCGATTGCGTTGCCCTGGTAGCTGACCGTGGTCGAGCCGGTGGCGGCGACCGCAGTGTGGCGGATCAGCGCCTCGGTGTAGTCCATCAGATAGCCGTATTCGCGGTAGGCCTCGTAGAACTCCATCATGGTGAATTCGGGGTTGTGCCGTGTGGAAAGCCCTTCGTTGCGGAAGTTGCGGTTGATCTCGAACACCTTCTCGAAGCCGCCGACCACCAGGCGCTTGAGATACAGCTCGGGCGCGATGCGCAGGAACAGTTCCATGTCGAGCGCGTTGTGATGCGTGGCAAACGGTTTCGCCGCGGCGCCGCCGGGGATGGGATGCATCATCGGCGTTTCGACTTCGAGGAAGCCATGGCCGCTCATGAATTCGCGGATCGCCTGGATGATTTTCGAGCGGCGCATGAAGGTTTCGCGCGCGGCGTCGTTGGTGATGAGATCGAGGTAGCGCTGGCGGTATTTCTGCTCCTGGTCGGCCAGCCCGTGGAATTTTTCCGGCAGTGGGCGCAGCGCCTTGGATAGCAGGCGGATCGATTTCGCCTGGATGGTCAACTCGCCCTTGTTGGTCTTGAACAGCGTGCCGGTCACGCCGAGAAAGTCGCCCAGATCCCAGTGCTTGAACGCGTTGTGCGCGTCGATGCCGGTGAGGTCGTTGGACACATAGACCTGGATGCGCCCGCTCATGTCCTGCAGCGTGGCGAAGCTCGCCTTGCCCATCACGCGCTTCAGCATCATGCGGCCGGCCAGTTGCACCCGGACGGCTTCCGCTTCCAGCGTCTCTTTGGATTTTTCGCCGTGCTCGGCGGCAAGCTTGCCGGCGTAGTCGTGACGCTCGAAGTCGTTGGGGAAGGCGACGCCCTGCTCGCGGATCGCGGCGAGCTTGGCGCGGCGCTCCATGATGATCTGGTTCTCGTCGAGGGCGGGGGCGGTGGTTTCGTTGTTCATAGTAGGCAAGGTCATACAAAAAAAGTGTCGGCTGCGAGATTGAGTTGTTTTGCCGCATCGGCCATGACCCTGTCGGCGGTGGCGATGCGGGTAACCCCAGCATTACGGGCAGCAGTCAGATGAACGGCATCGAGTGTACGCAAGGGGATGGGCTTAACGCTGTCGAGTACGCGCAACGCGTCGATCAGCAAGGTGTCGTCGAATGGCACGATGCGGAAATACGCTTCGGACAGATGGCGGGTGAATTCGGTGCGCGCCAGGTTCAGATAGTCTTCGGAAATCTGGCCGACACGCAGCCGGCGTGACATGGCGCAATGCCATTCCAGCATGCTCAGGCGGCTGATGACGAGACCATCGACTTCCGCGACGAGCCGCTCCACTTCGGTGGAAAACGCCTCGGCCACATAGAGCTTGATCAGCGCGCTGGTGTCGAGATAAACCTCAGTCACGCGCATCCCGATCTTCGCGGATCAGCACCTCGCTGGGCGTTTCCTGATAAGGCGACTGATCGCGCAGCCATTTGAGCGACGGCAGCTTGCGCGTGGGTGCGGCAGGCGTCACCGGCAGAATCCGCGCCACCGGCTCGCCGCGGCACACTACCAGCACTTCGTCGCTATCGGCGAACAGCTGGTCGGGGTGCGACAGGCCTTCGCGGGCTTCGCGGATGGTCAGGGTTTTCATGGCAGCCTCCAAGCGGGCAAAACGTGACACAATTATAGCCGATGTGACACACTGATTTTCCAGCTGGAAAA
>DASVPF010000149.1:0-3843 GCA_036382965.1 Thiobacillus sp. | reverse complement strand
CTCTATGTGCACCGCAAGGGCGCGACGCGCGCCTTCGGGCCCGGTCATCCGGCGCTGCCCGAAGACCTACGCGACATCGGCCAGCCGGTGCTGATCGGCGGCAGCATGGGCACCGCGTCCTACATCCTGGTCGGCACCGAGGAAGGCATGACGCACGCTTTCGGCTCCGCCTGCCACGGCGCCGGACGCGCCATGAGCCGCCACCAGGCCACCCGGCAGTGGCGTGGCCAGGCGCTGGTGGATGAGCTGGCCGGCCAGGGCATCCTGATCCGCAGCCCCTCGCTGCGCGGCGTGGCGGAAGAAGCGCCCGGCGCCTACAAGGACGTCGGCGCCGTGGTGGAAGCGGCCGCACGGGCCGGACTGGCGCGCAAGGTGGCCAGGCTGAAACCGCTGGCGTGTATAAAGGGATGAGCCAGGGGATGAGCCGTGCGGCTGGAACTGCATCGCGCCATTTCTCGTCGAATAAAGACATGCCCCGATGCCGCACGGCAGAATCGGGGCCGCAACCCGGAACGGAGTGAACCATGCCTTACAGCGAACAAACGGTGCAGTCGGTACGCCCCTGGTCGGACAAGACCTTCAGCTTCACGCTCAGCCGCCCGCAGGATTTTTCGTTCGAGAACGGCGAATTCGTCACCCTCGGACTGAAGCGCGAGGGCAAGCTGGTGGCGCGCGCGTATTCCATCGTTTCCACCGCCGATCGCGACTATCTGGAATTCCTCAGCATCCACGTGCCCGACGGCCCGCTCACCAGCCAGCTGGTGCACATCCGTCCCGGCGACAGTGTGTGGGTCAACAACAAGCCCACCGGCACGCTCACGCTCAATCACGTCCTGCCGGGGCGCACGCCCTGTTGACCGCCTCCGGCACCAGCTTCGCCCACGGCGGCGGCGATGGCTACGGCCGTGTGGTCTCGGTCGAACCGCATTTCGTGATCTCGTTCGGCAGCCCTTACCCTGACGGTTTCAGCGTGCTCTATGAAACCGGCGGCGCCCGCTACTGGACACACACCCCCTACTACCCCGGCCCGACCATCGTATTGCCGCATCGCGTCCAGCGTGTTTACTATGGCGATGGCGATGACGGACATGGCTGGGACGATCGCCGCAACGGGCACGCGCGCCACGACGACTGGCGCGACGGGCGCCGCGAACATCGCCGCTGGCATCACGACGATGATTAAGGCGATTCCAGGAAACGCCGCTTCAGATTTCCACCCGCGAACCGAGTTCGATCACCCGGTTCGCCGGTAGATTGAAGTATTCCACCGCATTGCCGGCGTTGTGCGACAACCAGCGGAACAGGCGTTCGCGCCAGGTAGACAATCCGCTGTCCACGGTCGGGCTGGCTATGACGGTTTCACGGCTCAGAAAATACGAGGTCTGCATCGGCTCGAATGCCAGGCCGACTTGCGGCCCCAGTCCTTCGAGCGTGGCGGGCACATCGGGGCGGTTCTTGAAACCGAAGGTGAGCGTGACGGCGTAGGCCTCGTTGCCCAGTGGCTCGACCCGCATCCGCTCTTTGAACGGCACCCACGGTTCGGTCTTGATCCTGACGGTGAGAAACACCAGCCGCTCGTGCAGCACGCGATTGTGGTTCAGGTTGTGCAACAGCGCGTGCGGCACGGTGTGCGCGCTGGCGTTGAGGAATACCGCCGTTCCCGGCACGCGCGTCGGCGGATGCGCCATCAGGCCGGCGAGAAAATCCGTCAGCGGCAGATCCGACACGCCAACGCGCGCAAGCAGGCTGCGCCGTCCCTGCACCCAGGTCAGCATGACGACGAATACCATGCTGCCGAGGGCCAGCGGGAACCAGCCGCCCTCCCTGATTTTCAGCAGGCTGGACGAAAAGAATGCGGCGTCGATCAGCAGGAAGATGCCGGTCGCCGCGAGACTGCCCGGCAAGCCAAACCCCCAGCCATAGTGGATGACGTAAAAGGTGAGCAGGGTCGTCACCAGCATGGTGCCGGTGACGGCAAGACCGTATGCGGAGGCGAGATTGCCCGATTTGCCGAAACCCGCGACCACCGCAACGACGAGCACGAACAGCAGCCAGTTGACGACTGGAATATAAATCTGCCCATACGCCTTGGACGAGGTCTGGATCACCTGCATGCGCGGCAGGTAGCCCAACTGGATGGCCTGGCGCGTGAGCGAGAACGCGCCGGTGATCGTGGCCTGGGAAGCGATCACGGTGGCGGCGGTGGCCAGCAGCACCATGGGATAGAGCGCCCACGCGGGATAGAGCAGGAAGAACGGGCTGCTCGCGGCCCCGGGCACCCGCGACAACAGCGCCCCCTGCCCCAGATAATTCAGCACCAGCGCCGGAAACACCAGGCCATACCAGGCCAGGCGGATCGGCGCGCGGCCGAAATGCCCCATGTCGGCATACAGCGCCTCGGCGCCGGTGAACGCCAACAGCACGGAGCCCAATACCGCGAAAGACGCAAAACCGTGCTGGGTGACAAACCACCAGGCGTGCTGCGGGTACAGCGCGCTCAGCACCTGCGGATGCTGGGCAATCTGGTAGATACCGCCGGCCGCCAGCACGGCAAACCATACCAGCGCGATCGGCCCGAACCAGGCACCGACGCTGGCCGTGCCGTGCTGCTGCATGAAAAACAATCCCGCGAGCACGCCGATCGCAAGCGGCATTACATAGGGCTCGAACACATGGGTGCCGACCGACAGCCCTTCGACGGCCGACAACACCGAGATCGCCGGCGTCAGCACGGCATCGCCGTAGAACAGTGCCGCGCCCGCCATGCCGGCCAGCGCCACCGTGCGCAGCGCGCGCGGCCGCTGCACCACCGCCTGCCGCGCCAACGACAGCAGGGCCATGATGCCGCCCTCGCCGTGGTTGTCGGCACGCAGCACCAGCAACACGTATTTCAGCGACACCACCAGCATCAGCGCCCAGAAAATCGCCGACGCGGCGCCGAGCACGGTCTCCGGCCCCGCGGCAATGCCATGGGCCGGGTTCAGGGTTTCCTTCAGGGCGTAGAGGGGGCTGGTTCCGATGTCGCCGTAGACGACACCGAGCGCGGCAAGGGTCAGCGCCGCGCGGCTATGTGAGTGTGCTTCCATGAAGCGTGGGCAATGGCTGGAATGGGCAAAGCCGGCAGGTTATTCGTGATGCACGACAAAAGCAATTTCGGTGGTGAAATTGCCGATGCCGCGATGACTGGTCGGCGTCCAGCCTGTGTCCTTTAAATAGCGCGTCATCTCGCGTGTCATCGCCGGGTTGCCGCAGACCATCACGCGATCGTGTTCGGGATCGGGCGCGGGCAGGCCGAGACGCTGCGACAGCATGCCGGAACGGAACAGGTCGCTGCCGCGCTCCGGGGTGGGGAAAGGCTCGCGCGTCACCGTCGGCACGTAATACAGCTGGGCGTTGTCCAGCGCCTCGATTTCGGCGCGGTAGGCCAGCTCGGCCGCGGTGCGTACCGAGTGCACCAGCACGACGTGCGCATAGCGGGCATAGAGCGCGGGATCGCGGATCAGGCTCACGAAGGGCGCCAGCCCGGTGCCGGTGGCGAGCATGTAGAGTGTGCGCCCCGGCAGGACGTGATTGAGCGTGAGCGTGCCGGTGGGCCTGTTGTTGACCCACACGCTGTCGCCGGGACGGATGTGCACCAGCTGGCTGGTGAGCGGGCCGTCCGGCACGTGGATGCTGAGGAATTCCAGATAGTCGCGATCGGCGGTGGAAACGATGGAATACGCACGCGCCACCAGCTTGCCCTCGCGCTTCAGGCCGAGGGTGACGAATTCGCCGTTCTCGAACGAAAAATCCTGCGGGCGGCTGAGCGTGAAGCTGAAGGTCTTGTCCGACCATGGGCGTACC
>DASVPF010000148.1:0-2520 GCA_036382965.1 Thiobacillus sp. | reverse complement strand
TCCCACAGCCATGCTGGTGTCGGATTGGCGACGGCGGATGTGCAGCTCGGCATGCATTACGAGTACCCCGAACCGTGCCGCGTCGTCTCAATGTGCCACTCGGACTTCAGAACCGGGTCAAGACCACGTTGCCCAGCAGTTCCCCCGCCTCCCGCGCCGCTCGGGCAGCAGCAGGTAATCGTTGTGCAGCAGCTTGTCGAAGAGGTAGCGGCTGTTTTCCTTCAGCACCTCGCCTTGCTTGTATGTCTCCAGCTGCCTGTCCAGCGCTGCGGCATCTTCATAGCTGAGGTGCATTTCGTAGTAGCCATTGATCTGCGGGTGCGAGCCGAGAATATGCCCCGCCAGGCTGGTGTAGGCGCGCATATGGCTCAGCAGGAAGATTCTGGCGTAGCCTTGAGATTGAAGACTCACAACTCCATTTCCACGGCCGCCGGATCGATATCCGCCAGAATCTCCCGAAACTGCTCCAGCGCCGCCTCCAGGTCCTCAACAATTTCCGCCGCAATCACTTCCGGCGCGGGCAGGTTGTCGGAGTCGGCCAGCGATTCATCCCTCAACCAGAAGATATCCAGGCTGGCCTTGTCGCGGTTGACCAGGTCTTCGTAGTCGTAGGCGCGCCAGCGGCCATCCGGCCCCGTTCGCGCTGAGCCTGTCGAAGCGCCCTCCACTTCGGGGCTCCACATCGGCTTGCGGTCATGCCGGTTTTCCGGGTGGTAGCACTTCACGAATTCGTCCAGGTCCTCCCGCTTCAGCGGATTGGTCTTCAGCGTGAAGTGCATGTTGGTGCGCAGGTCGTAGATCCACAGCTTGCGGGTTCGGAGCGGGCGCATCGACCGGACCCGGATGGATTATTCGCATATCGCGATTCCTGAGAAGGCGTTGAGTGCTGCGCAGGCGGCGTATCGGGAATGTCGCGAGCAGATGATTGCTGGGGCGACGGATTCGATCACTCTTTAAGACAGCCTGGGCCTCGGACCGATGTGTGGAGATCGCGACGGTGCGAAAATCGCGGCGAGGACGCCGCTCCTACGAGAGGGCAAGGAGGCCAGTGGCGGCGGGCTTTATCACCTCGCCTTGAAGATTTTTGAGGGTTCTTCTTGAGCGTTACGCCCGGTTCGAAGGGCAGCGTTGCTTTCGTAAGCTGTTGTTGGATAACGGGTTGTCCTGGAATGCGCAACATTGTGCAACGTATTCATTGCGCGATATTGCGCATTGTGGAGCGAAGGACCTTCTCTTCCCGCGGAGTGCGGGGCTGTCCTCAAGGAGCCGTCAGAACAGGCTATCCCAGGCATCCCGCTCGGCCCGGTAATGCATCAAGGCCTCGACGATCTGCCGCTTGCGTTCTGCGCGGTGCGCGGCGGACTGGATCTGGCGCCAAGCCGGCGCGTGTTCGCCGAAGTTGCGGTCGATGTTGTCGATGAAGGTGCGCACCTTACGCAGTGCATCGGCCAGCGCCGCGGAACCCAGCCACCAATGGCCGGCGCCGAACACGAATTCGTCCAGTTGCCGGTTCTTGTCGACGATGGCGTCGTGCTTCTGCTGGTACAGCGCGAGCAGTTCGGTTTCCTTTTCGCTGACGACGGCCTCGATCAATTCCCGGTCGAAGGGGCGATTCACGTCGGCCCGCCTGACCAGGGCTTCGGTCGAAAACAGCATCAGGTCGCCGAAGAACTGGCGTTCGAATTCGTTGGAGAGGTCGATGCCTTGCCGCGCCAGTTCCACGCCGGGACGGAAGTCGTCGGCGAGCCCTGCCTCGGAGGTGCGGCGGTGCAGGTTGGGCATGTTGAAGGAGGCGAAACGTGCGCCGATCTCGGCAGCGATCAGTCGCCCGGCGGTGGGGCCGGACATGCGCAGGCGCAGGTGGCCGAAGGGGATGACGTATTTCAGGCCGGCGTAGTTGACGATGTAGTTGCCGGGGTAGATCGTGCGCGCGGGACTGAGCTCGCTGAAACCGTTGCCGTAGCCGAACCAGGTCTTGCGGGTGAGGTGCTCGCCGAAGAAGAAGGCGTTGAGCCGCTGCGCGAAGTCGGCGAGGCAGGCGCCGTGGTCGTGCGCGCCGGCAAGCCGGCAGGCGTAGGGGAAGGTCGTCGGCTGATTTTCAAATCCAAATAGCGTGGCCATGTCGTGATACGCAGCGTCGCCCGGCGTGTGTGCCTGCAGGGCGTGGAAGGTGCAGGCGTCGTCGCCGCGCAGGCCGGCCAGCCGGGTGAAGAAGGCGCTCACGTCGTCGAGAAAGTTCGCCGCCATCACCGCCGGCGACACGGGCGGATCGCCGACCATCTTGCCGGTGAGCATCAGGGTATCGGTGGTGCGGAAGATGCGGTCGATGGCGTGGAAATAGTTCAGCGCGTAGACCGCCTCCTCGCCGGAGGCGGTCTGCCGGTTGACGCAGAAGGACTGGTCGCTGTCGACCAGGTAATACAGCGTCCTGTCCCGGTCTTCGGTGAGCTGCAGGAACTTCAGGTAGCTGAGGTTGCGGTTGGCGGCCTGGCCCTTGAGGTGGAAGCTGTCCCGCGGCTG
>DASVPF010000147.1:0-1542 GCA_036382965.1 Thiobacillus sp. | reverse complement strand
AACGACGTCGCCGGCGGCGATCGGCTTTTGCAGGTTCATCAGCATGAGGTGCAGGCCGCCGGGGGCGAGCGACACCGTCTTGCCGCGGGGCAAGTCGATCGCCTTCACTTCGCGCGAGGTCGACGAGCTGATCGACGACGGCACCATCTCCGGCGGCATGATTCCCAAGGTCGGCTACGCGGTCGATGCCGTGAATAGCGGCGTCAAGACCGCACACATCATCGACGGCCGCGTCGAACACGCCCTGCTGCTGGAAGTGCTCACGCCCGAAGGCGTCGGCACCCTGATCAAGCGCGCCTGAAGCCCTCACACCTCACATCTCACCAAATATGCGCTACTGGCTGATGAAATCCGAACCCAGCGACGTCAGCATCGACGACCTCGCCGCCATGCCGAGGCAGAGCGTCGCTTGGTACGGGGTGCGCAACTATCAGGCGCGCAATTTCATGCGCGACCAGATGAAGCCCGGCGACAAGGTGCTGTTCTACCATTCGTCGTGCGCCGAACCGGGCGTCGCCGGGCTGGCCGAAGTCAGCGTGCCGGCGTATCCCGACGCCACCCAGTTCGACCCCAGGAACAAATACTTCGACCCCAAGGCGACGCCTGAGACGCCGCGCTGGTTCAACGTCGACGTCAAGCTGGTGAAGAAGACGCGACTGATGCCGCTGGCGGAAATCCGCGGCTATCCCGAACTCGCCAACCTGCGCATCCTGCAGCGCGGCAACCGCCTCTCGATCACCCCAGTCGACCCCGCCGAGTACAACTTCATCGTCAAGCATCTTTAATGCTGGGTTTTTCACCACAGAGGCACAGAGGCACAGAGAAATACGCGTGTTGTGTCGACATTGAACCCGCCGGACGTGACGCGCAGGCAAACGCTGGTTTCCTCTGTGCCTCCGTGTCTCTGTGGTTCAAAAGGTTTTCGGTTTGATTTTCGATCCGGCCCTGCTCGTGGCCTACGTCGGCCTCGGGCTGGTGGTCGGTTTCGTCGCCGGCCTGCTCGGCGTCGGCGGCGGGCTCATCGTCGTGCCGGTGCTGATCATGCTGCTGCACGCACACGGCCTGGCCGCCGGGATGGAGCCGCAACTGGCGCTCGGCACCTCGCTCGCTTCCATCCTGTTCACCTCGCTGTCCAGTGTACGTGCCCACCACCGCCATGGCGCCGTCGAATGGCCGCTGGTGCGGCGCATCGCGCCCGGCATCCTCGCCGGCACCTTGGCCGGCGCGGTGCTGGCGGCGCAGATGTCGGCGCTGGTGCTGAAAGTGTTTTTTGTCGCCTTCCTGTTTTATGCCGCCATCCAGATGTGGCTCGATTTCAGGCCGGCACCGCATCGCAGGCTGCCGGGGCGCGCCGGCACGACGCTGGCGGGTGGGGTGATCGCGGTTGGCTTGGATAATGGCTTCGTAACGGTCCAGACCTTTTTCGCGGAGGCCGTTCATATGATCGATTTGCAGAATGGCGTTTTTCTTGACGATGCCGAAGAGCAGCAGCATGCCGAGCGCGGAAAACACGTTGATGGTCTGGCCGGCTAGCACCAGGGA
>DASVPF010000146.1:0-6467 GCA_036382965.1 Thiobacillus sp. | reverse complement strand
CGTCTGCGGACCGAGCGGCAGATGGGCATGCTGCTGATCACGCATGACCTCGGCGTGGTGGCCGAGAACGCCGACCGCGTGGGCGTGATGTACGCCGGTGAGCTGGTGGAAGAGGGGGCGCGCGAACCCTTCTTCGCGGCGCCGCAACACCCCTACAGCCGCATGCTGTTCGAAGCGCTGCCGCATACGACTCTGCACGGGCTTCAGTCCATAGCGGATCGGAGTCCTTTAGGGCGTTCCGGCGACGGCGGCCGACTCGCCACGATTCCCGGCCAGGTGCCCAGGCTCGACGGCACGCTCGCGGGGTGCCGCTTCGCGCCGCGCTGCCCGCATGCATTCGGACGCTGCCGCGAGGAATCGCCGGATTGGCAGGCGGTCGACGGCCAGCGCGTGCGCTGCCATCTGGCCGGGCAGCTGCCGGCGACCGGCGAACGCGAACGGGTTGCGCACGCCGTTGCCGGGCACACGGCGCAGCCCCTGTTAGAGGTGGACGACCTGAAAGTGCATTTCCCGATCCGCCGCGGCCTGCTCCAGCGCACGGTGGGTCACGTGCGTGCCGTGGACGGCGTGAGCCTGTCGATCGCGGCAGGCCGCACGCTGGCGCTGGTGGGCGAATCGGGCTGCGGCAAGACCACGGTGGGCAAGGCGCTGCTGCGGCTGATCGAGCCGACGGCGGGCAGCGTCGTGCTGGGTAGCGAGACCGTCACGGCGAAGAATGCGTCCACCCTGCGGCGGCAGGTGCAGATGGTGTTTCAGGATCCGTTCAGTTCGCTCAATCCGCGCATGCGGGTGGCCGACATCCTGCTCGAAGGCATGGACGCGCTGGGCGTGGGCGAGGCGCGTCAGCGCCGCGACGCGGTGGCGCGGCTGCTGCGTCAGGTGGGGCTGCCGGACGACGCGGGCGGCCGCTACCCGCATGCCTTCTCCGGCGGCCAGCGGCAACGCGTCGCGATTGCGCGGGCGCTGGCGGTGTCGCCGCGGCTGGTGATCTGCGACGAACCGACCAGCGCGCTCGACGTGTCGGTGCAGGCGCAAATCCTCAATCTGCTGAAAGACCTGCAAAACGATCTTGGCCTGGCTTATCTTTTCATCACGCACAATCTGGCCGTGGTGGACTACCTGGCGCACGAGGTGGCGGTGATGTATCTCGGCCGCATCGTCGAATACGGCCCGGCACGCGAAGTGCTGCGCGCGCCGCGTCACCCCTACACCCAGGCGCTGGTGAGCGCGGTGCCGCGCATCGAGCCGCAGGTCGGGAAGGAGGCCACGCGTCTGGCGGGCGACCAGCCCTCGCCGATGAACCCGCCGGGCGGCTGCCATTTCAATCCGCGCTGTCCGCATGCCGGCGAGCTATGCCGGCACACCTATCCCGACCGGACCGACCTGGGCGGCGGGCACGGGGTGCGCTGCCACTGGGTGGCGGGTCGGGTTTGAATGCTTGAACGGGGATGGAGATGAACACCGGCAAACACAGCCGCAATTTCTGGATCGGCAACGGCGTCCTCGCTGTGGCGATGCTGACGCTGTTGTTCATGGGGCCGCTGTCCGATGCCCTGGGCATCTGGGCGGCGGTGCTGTGGATGGGGCTGGCCGCCGTGGGCATGGCGCTGGTGATGGCGGACAAGACGGACGAGCCGCCTTCGCCCGATTAAATCAGGGCGTACGATCTCTCATGGACTTGAGCCGATAGAAAGTCGGAGTCCTTCAGGGCTGGCTGACGACGATCGCCTGACCCGCGCGGATCGTGTTGCCGTGCTTCCTGAAAGCCGGATTCCACGCCTTGATGTCCGCCAGGCTGACGTCGAAACGCTGGGCAATGGCGTGCAGGGTGTCGCCATGCCTGACGGTGTAGCGGGCCGGCTGGGCGGCTTTCCCGATACGGGGGCTGAACGCGACGTGCCAAATCGGCGCGGCCTCCTCCTGGCCGGATGGCGTGGCGGACGGCAGGTGCAGGTTCTGGCCGGCCTTGAGGCTGCCGTCGAGGCCGGGATTGGCCTGCGCCAGATCGGCAACCGTCAGGCCGTAGCGACGGGCCACGCTGTACAGCGTGTCGCCGCGCTGTACTTCATACCAGGCGGGGATCGCGGCGGGCGCGGATGAGTCGTTTTGCGTCGCGACCATGCCGCGTCCCTTGACCGGGACGAGGATGGTCTGCGCGTGCAGCAGTTTGCCGCGTTTCAATTGCAGCGGGTTGTTTTCTCGAAGGCGGGCGAGGCTGACGTCGAAGCGCTTGGCAATGGCTTCGGGGCGCTCGCCTTTTTGTGCGGCATAGGGTTGCCAGGAATCCCAGTTTCCGGTTTCCAGGTTGCGCTGGAATTTGTCGGCTTTATCGACGGGCACCAGCAGGTTGACCGGCGTGTCGGAGCGGATCAGATTGCGCGGAAAAGCGGCGTTCAGCGCAATGAACTCGTCGCTGCTCATGTCGGCCAGGCGCGCGGCGGAATGGATGTCCATGTTCGCGTGGACGGTGACCTGATCGAAGTAGGGCTGGTTGGGCAGCGTGTTGATGGCGATGCCGTATTGCTCGGGGCTGCGGATCAGATTCTTGATGGCCAGCAGCTTGGGAACGTAGTGCCGGGTCTCGTTGGGCAGGGGCAGACTGGCGTAATCGGTCGGCAGCCCCTGCTGCACGTTCTTCTGGATCGCGCGCGTGACGCAGCCTTCGCCGCAATTGTAGGCCGCCAGCGCCAGTTGCCAGTCACCGAAGTCGAGATAGAGCTTGCCGAGGTAGTCGAGCGCGGCATTGGTGGACGCAGTGAAATCGCGACGGCCGTCGTACCAGCTGTCCTGCTTGAGGCCATAGAGGCGGGCGGTCGACGGCATGAACTGCCAGATGCCGGATGCCGCGGAAGGCGACAGCGCGTTAGGGTTGAACGCGCTTTCGATCATCGGCAGCAAGGCGATTTCCATTGGCATCGCGCGGCGGTCGACTTCCTGGACGATATGAAAAAGATAGCGGCGCGAGCGGTCGATCATGCGGCGCACGTAATCCGGCCGCGCGGTGTACCAGGCCTCGTGAACTGCAATGAGCGGATTCAGCGCGGCCGCGCTGTCGATCTTGAAACCGTTGCGGATGCGCTGCCAGACATCGTCCTGGCTGACCTCGGCTGGGGCTTCACTCGCGAGCGTGCCGCTGGCGCTGTCGTCGCTCCATTCCAGAGTCTGAATGCCGGCGAGCGGTTCGGCGGCCACGGCGGGATGGCTGCAAAGCAGTGCCAGCACAGCCAGGCTGAGCCGGTTTACTTTGATCCGGGTTAATTTGATTTTGGCTGATTTCATTCCGGCCAATTTGATTCCGGGCAAGTCGGTCTCCCGTACTCAACAAGCTGCCATGCTAAGGGGATGGATGGCGAAGGTCAACCGTCCCAGGCGTCCTTGGCGGCGCGTATCGCGCCGAATACCTCAGACGGCGCGGGATGCGGACGATTCAGATAGCGGGCGGCGAAGGCCGTCATCGCGGGTTCGTGAAAGCGCAGGAAGGGGTTGGTGGCCTTTTCCAGCGCCAGGGTCGAGGGCAGGGTAGGACGTCCGTGCGCGCGCGCGTCGCGGTCGGTGCGCTCGCGCTCGAGCAGTGCGGGATTGGTGCCGTCCAGGGTTTTGGCGAAGTCGATATTGCTCAAGGTGTATTCATGCGCGCAGCAGACTCGGGTAGCATCGGGCAGGGCGAGGAGGGTGTCGAGGCTCGCGGCCATCATCGCGGGCGTGCCTTCGAACAGCTTGCCGCAGCCGCAGCCGAATACGGTGTCGCCGCAGAAGAGATTGCCGTGTCCGACGTAGCTGATGTGGTCGAGCGTGTGGCCGGGGGTGGCCAATACCTCGAAGTGCAGACCCGGCTCGGCGATGTCCAGCGCATCACCGCCGCGCACGCTGTGGGTGACGGCGGGAATGCGCGGATTGTCCGGAGCATGGATGCCACAGTTGTAGCGTTGACGCAGCACGGTGTTGCCGCCAGTATGATCGCGATGGTGGTGGGTGACCAGCACCGCGGTCAGGACGAGTCGATGCGCGTCGAGAAAGGCGGTCAGCGGCGCGGGATCGCCGGGATCGACCGCGACGGCATGGCGCCCGTCGTGCAGCACCCAGATGTAATTGTCGTCGAACGCGGGCAGGGGAATCAGGGTCAACATGGCGGGGGCCGTTAAACAGGAAGGGAATGGCTATGTTATCCAAGCTGGATGCAGGATGGTTTGAAACGCCGCTGGGGCAGCATCTGCTGTTTCGCGAGCGGCGCTATTTCGATAATGCCGTGTCGGACGTGTTCGGCTTCAATGCGGTGCAGGTGGGACTGCCGCAGATCGATTTCCTGCGCAACAGCCGCATCCCGCTGCGCGTGACCTGCGCAGTGGAAACGCCGGGCCAGGTGCGGGCCGACCCCATGTTCCTGCCGTTCGAGAGCCAGTCGCTCGATCTCCTGCTGCTGCCGCATGTGCTGGAGTTCAGCGCCAATCCGCATCAGGTGCTGCGCGAGGCCGAGCGCGTGCTGCGTCCGGAAGGCCGGCTGGTGCTGGCCGGATTCAACCCGCGCAGCCTGTGGGGACTGGCGCGCCGGCTGCAGGGCGGCGAGCGCGGTTATCCGTGGAACGGCAGTTTTCTGAACATTTCGCGGGTGAAGGACTGGATGGTGTTGCTGGGACTCGAGGTGGCCGCGGGCAGCATGTGCTGCTACCGCCCGCCGATCAACCGCGAAAGCTGGCTGCGGCGCCTGCGTTTCATGGAACCCGCGGGCGACCGCTGGTGGGCCATGGGCGGCGGCGTGTATTTCCTGCAGGCGGTGAAGCGCGTGCACGGCATGAACATCATTCTGCCGGCGTGGAAAACGCCGGTGGCACAACGTCTGTTGTCGCCCGCTGCTAAAGTGATCAACCTAAAACACTATCGGGTACGTCGTGAACGCTGACACCATCCATATCTACAGCGATGGCGCCTGCAAGGGCAACCCGGGTACCGGCGGCTGGGGCGCGCTGCTGGTGGCGGGCGGACACCGCAAGGAAATCAGCGGCGGCGAGGCCAACACCACCAACAACCGCATGGAAATGACCGCGGTGATCCGCGCGCTGGAATCGCTCAAGCGCCCGTCCACGGTCGAGGTCCACACCGACTCGCAGTACGTGCAGAAAGGCATCAGCGAATGGATGCCCGGCTGGAAGCGGCGCAACTGGCGCACCGCCTCTGGCCACCCGGTGAAGAACCAGGATCTGTGGCTGCAACTGGATGCTCTGAGCCAGCTGCACCGCATCGAATGGAAATGGGTGCGCGGCCATGCCGGCCACCCCGAAAACGAACGCGCCGACGCGCTGGCCAACCAGGGTGTTCTGCAGGCACAACACCCCTGATCCCTGCCCCGACGGGGCAACCAATAAAGACAGCAATGCGACAAATCATCCTCGATACCGAAACCACCGGCCTCGATCCCAACCAGGGGCATCGCATCATCGAAGTGGCGGCGGTGGAAATGGTCAACCGGCGCCTCACCGGCAACCACCTCCATCGTTACGTGAACCCGGACCGCGACATCGATGCCGGGGCGATGCAGGTGCACGGCATCACGCCCGAATTTCTGCAGGACAAGCCGCGCTTTGCCGACATCGCGCGCGAGTTCGTCGACTTCATCCAGGGCGCCGAGCTCATCATCCACAATGCGCCGTTCGACGTCGGCTTTCTCAACATGGAACTGCGCCTGCTGGAGATGACGCCGCTGGGCAGCTGGTGCGGCGACGTGACCGACACTCTGGCGATGGCCAAGGCGCTGCATCCGGGCCAGCGCAACAACCTCGATGCCCTGTGCAAACGCTATGGCGTCGACAACACGGCGCGCACGCTGCACGGTGCGCTGCTCGACTGCGAACTGCTGGCGGCGGTGTATCTGGCATTGACGCGCGGCCAGGAAAGCCTGTCGATCGGCCTGGAAGCGCGCAGTGCACAGGCCGATCAGGCTGCCGCGCGCGCGCGCCCTCGCCCCATCCTGTTGCCGGCCTCCGGTGAGGAGCGGGCGGCGCATGCAAGTCTGCTCGATGCCATCGCCCGGGAAAGCAAGGGCGCGTGCCTGTGGGGCGTGGCGCAGGGGGCGGATTGACCGATTGGCTGTCGCATAGATGGAGTCTGTTCCGGCGCATCGTGCGGCTGGGCACCGTACTCGCCTGTCTGACCTTGATCCCGGCGCCGGCTGTCGCGGCCCGGGTGGCGGTGGTGCTGAGCGACGACTCGGCACCCTACCAGGAGGTCTATCAGGTCATTCGGGCCAGCTTCGACGACACGGCCCATGAGATCAGCCGGGTCTACGCCGCCGACCTGACGGCGTCCTCCTTGAGCGAGGCGCGTCTGGCCGTCGCGGTGGGCGTACGGGCGGCGGAATCGCTGGCCGCGCTCCCGGCGCGGCCGCCGGTGCTGGCGGTGCTGGTGCCGCGCGCCTGGCCGACATGAGCAGCGACGAGTTCATTGCGCTGAACGCCGCTTTTCCGCGCAATCTG
>DASVPF010000145.1:0-1836 GCA_036382965.1 Thiobacillus sp. | reverse complement strand
GTCGACGACAGCCTGCCGGTGCTGAAAAGCGCGCAGGCTTACGGCATCGCGCATCTGCTGGCGGTGTGCAATCCCGATTCGCGGCAGCCGCAGAAGGACTGCGGGGCGTTTCCTGCCATCACCAGTTTCGAGCAGGTGATGCCGGACGCGTGAGACATTGCCGTGCCGTCATTGCGAGCAAAGCGAAGCAATCCAGTGCGCATTCAACCGCTGATCGAATAGTGCGCCCTCTCAATGCCGTTTGCGCTGAGCCTGTCGAAGCGCTGTTGGCATAGTTGGATTCTTTGCTTAACTACTGGCCGTTGGCCGGGCCACCCCGGCCAACGAGCCTCAGCTTGGCGAGAGTCAAATTACTTAGCGTGCTTCGCGCTTAACCCGCACTGGATTGCTTCGGCACTGCGCGCCTCGCAATGACGGGCTCAGTTCCCAGCCGCAGGCTCGATCAACACCGCCGCCCCCACACTCCGCCCCTCCGCCGCGAGAATGTTGTAGGTGCGGCACAGCGCGCCGATGTCCATCACTTCCAATCCGATGCGCGCGTCCGCCAGGGCGCGCGTGAGCGAAGGATGCGGAAAGCGCAGGCGGGTGCCGGTACCGAGCAGCAGGATGTCCAGTTCGCGGTGGGCGATCCATTCGAAGTGGGCGGCGTTCAGGGCCGCGAAATCCAGGCCGGCCCAGGGCGCGACCTCGACGCCTTGCGCGGTTAGCAGCAAGCCGGCATCAAAACGACGGCCGTTGATGAGGACGTGGTCGTCGCCATAGCCGGTGAAGAGCATCTGGTCGGCGGCAGTGTTGAGATGCAGTTTCATGCTGAAACCTTAGCAGATTCGGCCTGTAGTGAAACGGTCGTGTATTCGCATGGCGGCGGGTTTTGTTTGCCCGGGCAGGGCGCCTCCGGTAAAATCGGGCGTTTCCCAAGGCTTTGTTTTGCCTTGATTTTACGCAGGTTGACAAGGACACGTTGTGACGGCCGACACCACGCCACGCTTACGCACCATCCATAAATCGTCCAAGCTCGATAACGTCTGCTACGACATTCGCGGCCCGGTGATGGCGCGTGCGCGCCAGATGGAGGAAGAAGGCCACCGCATCATCAAGCTCAACATCGGCAATCCGGCGCCGTTCAGCTTCGAGGCGCCCGAGGAGATCGTGCAGGACGTGATCCTCAACCTGCCGAATTCATCGGGTTACAGCGATTCCAAGGGGCTCTTCGCGGCGCGCAAGGCGATCATGCACGAGACCCAGCGCAAGGGTATCGCCGGGGTGCAGATCGACGACATCTTCGTCGGCAACGGCGTCTCCGAACTGATCGTGATGGCGATGCAGGCCTTGCTGAACAATGGCGACGAGGTGCTGGTGCCGGCGCCGGATTATCCGCTGTGGACGGCGGCGGTGAGCCTGGGCGGCGGCAAGCCGCGCCATTACCTGTGCGACGAAGGCGCCGGCTGGCTGCCGGATCTGGACGACATCCGTGCCAAGATCACGCCGAACACGCGCGCCATCGTGGTCATCAACCCGAACAATCCGACCGGCGCGCTCTATCCGACCGAGCTGCTGCTGGAGATCATCGAGATCGCGCGGCAGCACCAGCTGATCGTGTACGCCGACGAGATCTACGACAAGGTGCTGTTCGATGGCGTGGTGCACACCTCGATCGCTTCGCTCGCCGAAGACGTGCTGGTCGTCACCCTCAATGGCCTGTCGAAGAACTACCGCGCCTGCGGCTACCGCTCGGGCTGGCTGGTGGTGTCGGGCGACAAGCGCCACGCGAAGGATTATCTGGAAGGCCTCAACATGCTGGCGTCGATGCGCCTGTGTTCCAACGTGCCGGGGCAG
>DASVPF010000144.1:0-4555 GCA_036382965.1 Thiobacillus sp. | reverse complement strand
CTGGAAAATGCTGCGGCCGGCGCCCGAAAGGTACGAGATCAGGAAATCGGCGGCGGCGGCGAAAGCGATCACCGCCGGCGCGAATGAAGTTGCGGCCATGAAGGAGCTGCGCAAGAACCGCAATCTGAAATATGTCGAACTCGACATGGCGGTCGTCCCCGCGGCGTCTGTAACGGATCCTGCCTATGGCAACAGCTGGGAACTGCCCCGAATTCAGGCATCAACTGCATGGGACAGCGCCAACGGCAACGGCGTCGTCATTGCCATTCTGGATACCGGCGTCGACGGCACGCACCCCGATCTCGTCTCCAACCTGGTACCGGGCTGGAACATATATGACAACAATTCAAATACAGCCGATGTCAACGGTCACGGCACCTGGGTATCCGGGGTGGCGGCGATGGCCGCCAACAACGCCACGGGAAGTGCGGGTGTGGCCTGGGGCGCGAAGATCATGCCTGTACGCATTGCCGATCCCAATGCCTATGCCTACTGGAGTACGGTGGCGCAGGGGGTTTACTGGGCAGCCGACCATGGCGCCAAGGTGGTGAATATCAGCTACAACGGCGTGTCGGGCAGTTCGACCGTGCAGTCTGCTGCGCAGTATCTGCGCGGCAAGGGCGGCGTGGTGGTGGTGGCCGCCGGCAACAGTGGCGGGCTGGAAAACATTGCGGCCAGCGACGCCTTGCTATCGGTGGCCGCGACCGACCAGAACGATGTACGCGCCAGTTTTTCCAGCTATGGCCCCTATGTCGATCTGTCGGCGCCAGGAGTCAGTATCTACACGACCACCGTGGGCGGCGGCTATTCCTATGCCTCGGGCACCTCGTTTTCCAGCCCGGTGGTTGCGGCCACGGCGGCGCTGATGTTGTCCGCCAATAGCAAACTGACTCCTGCCGATATCGATCGCTTGCTCACCGGAACGAGTGTCGATCTGGGAACATCCGGCTATGACCAGTACTACGGCGCCGGCCGGGTCAATGCCGCGGCTGCCGTGCTGGCCGCCAAGCAGACCATCGTGGCCGATACCCAAGCCCCCACCATCAGCATTACCTCGCCCACCGGTGGGCGTGTATCCGGCGTGGTTCCGGTTGACGTCAGTTACTCGGACAACGTTGGCGTGACGCGCGCCGATTTTTACGTCAACGGCCAGTTGGTTGCCACCGACAGCCTGGCGCCCTTCGCCTTCGCCTGGGATACCACCGGCAAGGTGGATGGCAGCTACACCCTCAGCGTGCAGGCCTACGACGCAGCGGGCAACCGTGGGACGTCTCCCTCAGTGGCAGTCACGCTGAGCAACGACACTACTGCACCCACGATTGTCAGCTTCAGTCTGACCAACGGCATGACGGTCTCTCCCAGCAAACAGACCGTCAGTGCGGCCGCCACCGACAACCAGAGTGTCGCCAAAATATCGTTGTTGATCGACGGCAAGGAAGTGTCTATCGCCTATGGCAGCTCGCTCAGTTACGGTTGGAATACCCGCAAGCTGGCCACTGGCGCACACACGGTCACCGTGCGCGCCACCGACAATTCGGGCAACGTAGCCAGCCAGACCGTAACGGTTTACCGTTAGGTTGCCGATTTGCTCTGCAGGAGCGAGCGCCCTTCGGGGCGCATTTTTTGTCAGGTTTTTTTACAGATTGGGTGTGGGAGGAGAGGGTGAAGCGTAAGATTTCAATAGAATAATGATTACATTCAGTGTATTGAGAATGCCACACTTTTTTCGGCACGAAGAATGCTTTTTAGTTGTGTGTGTAAACAGATAACAACGGAGAAATCATGAAATCCACGCATTCTTTTTTGCCTCGTCTTCGGCATTCCCTGTTTTTCGCGGCGACACTCACCGTTGTCGGCGTGCCGGTCGCGCAGGCCACCAGTATCACGTGTGGTGACCTGACGCTGGGCTTGCGCACTACGACAGTCGATCCGGCCTTGGGTTGCCTCTATGCCGGCCTCGGCCCTAATCCGGGCGACCCTCAACTCGTAGCTCTGGTGGACTCGCTCATCGCTCCGAGTACCTCCACGCTCCTGGAGCGCGACGCCACCGACTCCAATGGCGGCGTGCTCAATATTACCGGCGTTGGCGGGAGCTCCGGCACCTGGGCATTCGACCCTTCCGTTTGGAACAACGATCGTGTGTTCCTGTATTTCCACTTCGGGGATGCACAGGACAATCCGGGCCCGACTTCTACGACCGACCCGGACATCTTCATCGTCGAACTGAAATCGCCGGATACTTCGGGAACGTGGTCGTTTGGCGGAGGTCGACTGACGGGCCTTTCGAACGTCGGATTGCTCGGCTCGGGAAGCGATGGCGGTGGCGGAGGTGGTGGAAGTATCCCCGAACCAGGCAGCCTGCTGTTGATGGGCGCAGGGCTGATGGGTTTTAGCTGGGTGCGTCGTCGCAAGCTTTCCTGAGTTGCGTGAATCCCCCAAGAAGCGCCGTACATACGGCGCTTTTTTTGTGCTCAGTTTTTGGAGCGGCTGAGCGCCGTCGTAGTGTTCAGCAATTCCAGCACCAGGCTGTTGAGTCGCGC
This sequence comes from Thiobacillus sp., assembly GCA_036382965.1. GTDB lineage: Bacteria > Pseudomonadota > Gammaproteobacteria > Burkholderiales > Thiobacillaceae > Thiobacillus. The sequence continues at coordinate 2,015 of DASVPF010000144.1, read as the reverse complement.
AGGTGATTTCAACGCACCGTTTTCCATGTCGAACGCCGTATCGGCGTGGGGCAGCGAGAACTGGCCGGGCAGCATCAGCACCCCCAGCGTATTCAGGATCTGCCGCAGGTGCGGCAGCATGCGCATTCCGCCCAATGCGCCGGGCGAGGCACCCATGATCGCTGCGACCTTGTTCTGGTAAGGCACCAGCCCCGATTCGCCCTCCCATTCGCGCGATACCCAGTCGAACGTGTTTTTCAGCAACGGCGGAATCGAGCTGTTGTATTCGGGGCTGGCGATCAGCAGGGCATCGTGCTCCTTGAATAGGGCCTTCAGGCGTAGTGCGTTGCCGGGCAGGCCGTCGCGGTCTTCGAGATCGCCGTCGTAGAGCGGCAGCGCATAATCCGCCAGATCGATCAGCGTGACGTCGCCGCCTGCGGCACGGGCAGTGTCCACGGCCACCCGAATGAGTTTGCGGTTCCAGGAGTCGCGGCGGATGCTGCCGGAAAAAGCGAGAATCTTGGGCATGGGCGTCCCTGCGCTAAAAAGTGGGTGATTGTATCGGGCCTTGCAAAACCGGCACAATTCGATCGACCCGTTCACACGATACGCACATGCAACGCTTCGCGCAGGATCCCGATGCCGATGAGAAAACGCCACCCGAGCGGATGCGGCTCGACAAATGGCTGTGGACGGCGCGCTTTTTCAAGACGCGCAGTCTGGCCACCCAGGCCATCGATCATGGACGGGTGAAACTGAACGGCGAACGCGTCAAGCCGGCGCGCGAAGTGAAATCCGGCGACCGGCTGGACGTCCACGTCGGCGATGTCGACTGGACGCTCACCGTGCGGGCGCTGGCGATGCAGCGCGGCCCGGCGCCGGTCGCGCAGGCGCTGTACGAAGAAGCCCCCGACAGTCACGCGCGTCGACAGCAGCAGGTGCGCGAACGCAAGCTGGCAGCGAGTCCGGCGGCCACGATCAGGGGGCGACCCACCAAGCGCGACCGGCGGCAGATCCACCGCTTTACCGGCGAGTGAGGCGAATCGCGCGACGGATTCCCCGCAAGGCGAGGGCAAACGCATAGAATTGCGGAATCCGAGAGTCCTCAAGTTATGACCGTTTCCCCCGCGCTTTCCCCATTTCTGCGCCGCGCATCGCGCTGGCTGGCAGCCCTGGCTGCGCTGGGCGCACTGGGGTTTGCGACGGCCGCGGCGCTGATGTTTTTCTGGGTGCTGCCGAATATCGCTGCGCATCGCGATACGGTGGCCGAGCTGCTGTCGCGCGCGCTGGGGCAGCGGGTCACGCTCGAAGCCGTCTCGGGAGAATGGCAGCAGGCACGCCCCGAATTTTATCTGCGCGGCGTGCGTCTGTACGATCCGCAGGGTCGTCCGGCACTCTACCTGCCCGAACTGGAGGCCGCATTTGCCTGGCGCTCGCTGCTGTTTCTGGAACCGCGCTTCAACCGTATCGAACTGCAAGGACTGGTGCTCGGCGTGCGGCGCGCGCGCGACGGACATTTCTACGTCGGTGGCATTCCGGTCAATCCGGCCGACCCCACCAGCGGCTTTTCTAACTGGCTATTGCGGCAGGGGCAAGTGCACGTCGGCCGTGCCACGCTGACCTGGCTGGACGAGGTACGCAACGCGCCGCCGCTGATCCTGACCTCGGTCGATTTAACCCTCACCAATGTGCACCGCACACACGACCTGCAACTGCGCGCCATCCCGCCGGGCAGCCTGGCGCGGCCGCTGACGCTGGAAGCGAAGATGATCGCCCGCGACGTGGACAACCTCAAAACCTGGAACGGCAGCGTCAAAACCGCGGTGGCGGGTGTGTCGTTTCCACGCCTGTCCGCCTGGCTGGCGCTGCCGTATCAACCCCGGCAGGGCTGGGGTGCGTTGAATCTGAAATTCGAGGTGGCGCGCGGCACGCTCGCCGGCGTGATGGCCGCGATGGATCTGCGGGCGATTGAAACCGTGCTGGGCGATGACTTGCCCAGGCTGGCCAGGGAGGGCGTCTCGCCCCGCCCGGTGGCC
>DASVPF010000143.1:0-7281 GCA_036382965.1 Thiobacillus sp. | reverse complement strand
CGATGCGAATGTTCGAGGCGCGCGCGTGGCGGCCGGCGTTGGTCAGCGCTTCCTGAACGATCCGGTAGATGCAGGTGCGCAGTTCGCTCGAGGCCCCGAGGTTTTCGATCTTGGCTTTAATCAGTTCGCTGATTTCGCTTGGATTCAATTGCATGTCTGTTCTCCGAACCGTGAGGTTCCGATAAATATGGGTTTGATTAACCTTGCAGCGCGAAGGACAGGCGTTGCAGCCGCCCTTTCACCGAGCCGTCTATGACCTGGTCGCCGATGGCAATCACCGCGCCGCCGATCAGTTCGGGATCGACCGCGATCTGCACGTTCACTGCGCGCTTGAACTTGGCCTTGAGCCCCGCCGCCAGGTCGTCGATCTGCGCCTGGGCCAGCACCTGGGCGCTGGTGATGGTGGCTTCGAGCGTGCCTTCGGCATGGGCCTTCAGCGTCTCGAACTGCATGACGATTTCCGGCAGCAGCGGCAAGCGGTCGTTTTCAGCCAGCACCTTGACGAAGTTGCCGCCCCGCTCGCCGAGATCGGCACCCGCCACCTCGATGATCAGGCCGGCCACGCGCCCGGACGTCACCACGGGATCGGCGATCAGCCTTGCCACCTGGGCATCGGAAACGATGGCCGCCAGCGTGGCGATGCGCGAAGACCAGCCCGCCAGGTCGTTTTCGCCCTGCGCCATGCGGAACACCGCTTCGGCGTAGGGACGTGCCAGGGTAGACAGTTCGCTCATGGTTTACAGCTCGGCTTTCAGCTGGCCCAGCAGCTCAGCGTGGGTTTGCGCATTGACTTCGCGGCGCAGGATCTTTTCCGCACCGGCCACGGCAAGCAGCGCCACCTGTTCGCGCAGGCTTTCGCGGGCACGGTTGGCTTCCTGCGTGATATTGGCCTGGGCGGCGGCAAGCTGGCGCTCGCCTTCTTCCTTGGCGGCCGTTTTTGCTTCCTCGATGATTTGCGCCGCACGCCTTTCAGCCTGGGCGATCACTTCGGCCGCTTGCGCCTTGGCGTCACGCAGGTTGTCGCCGGCCTTTTTGGCAGCCAGTTCCAGTTCGTGCTTGCCGCGATCAGCCGCGGCGAGGCCGTCGGCGATCTGCTTCTTGCGCGTTTCGAGCGCGCTCATGATCGGCGGCCACACGAACTTCATGCAGAACCACACGAAGAAAATGAACGTGATGGACTGGCCGATCAAAGTTGCGTTGAAATTCATTTCCGCACCTTTTATAGACGGGGTTTAGACAAGTTCCGTAGCAACCCGCGAATTAACCGGCAACGGCGAACAGAACGTACATGGCCAGACCGACGGCAATCATCGGCACGGCGTCGACCAGACCCATCACGATGAAGAACTGGGTGCGCAGCATCGGGATCAGTTCGGGCTGGCGGGCAGCGCCTTCGAGGAAGCGGCCGCCAAGGATGCCGATACCAACGGCTGCACCCAATGCGCCCAAACCCATCATCAGGGCACCAGCGATGTACAGCACGGCGTGAGTCATTTCCATTTGTTGCTCCTAAAAGTAAAAATCAAAGTTGAAAACAAAGTGAATCAAAAACGAAATCAGTGATGCTCTGCGTGCGCCATGTCCAGATAGACGATGGTCAGCGTCATGAAGATGAACGCCTGCAGGGTGATGATGAGGATGTGGAACACCGCCCACGCCCACTGCAAGGCGCCGCCGAACACCGCCAGCGCCCAGCCGCCGCCGAACATCAGGGCGATCAGGATGAAGATCATTTCACCGGCGTACATGTTGCCGAACAGACGCAGTGCCAGCGAAATCGGCTTGGCGATCAGGCCCACGCCCTCGAGCAGCAGGTTGACCGGGAACAGGAATTTGGGGAAGGGCTGGAACGCCAGCTCGGAGAAGAAGCCGCCCGCGCCTTTCATCTTGACGCTATAGAACAGCACCAGGAAGAAGATCGACAGCGACATGCCGAAGGTCACATTGGGATCGGTCGACGGCACGATTTTCAGATGCGGCACGCCCGAAACCGTCGCGGCAAAGGGAAACCAGTCGACCGGAAACAGGTCCATCAGGTTCATCAGGAACACCCACATGAACACGGTCAGGGCCAGCGGCGCGACCAGTGCATTCTGATGCGAGAAGGAACCGCGCACGGAGTTGTCGATGAACTCGATGATCCACTCGACGAAATTCTGCAGGCCGGCCGGCACGCCGGTGGTGGCCTTTTTGGCCGCCATGCGGAACAGGAACAGGAAGATCAGGCCGAGACCGATCGAGAACAGCATGCTGTCGACGTTGATCGCCCAGAAGCCCATGGACTTGGCTTCCGCCGCACCGTGGGCAAACCCCCAGGTGCCGTCGGGAAGCTGACCGTAAGTCAAATTCTGCAGGTGGTGCTTGATGTATTCGCCTGAGGAATGGGATTCCGTAGCCATAGTGATCAATTTCAATAAGTGAGTTTTGGATGGACACGCTATGCGCCCCCATTCAAAACCAACCTTGCAAAGCCTGCCGACCGGACAGGCTGTTTATTTATGGTTGCGGCCAGTCGCCGCGGCGAGCCAGGCAAACTGGGCCGACACCAGACCCAGCAATAACGGCAAGGACGCCAACTGCAATACGCCGAGGCCCAAAACCAGCAGACCCAGCAACAGCAGCAGCCTCTCAACCCCAGCGCGGACAAACAGCCTGAATAAACGATGCTGGTCCCACTCGGGATGCCGCATCGATTGCCGCTCGCGCCAGACCAGCACCGCACTGACCGCCAGCGCCACCAGTGCGCCATACAGCACGGCCAGACCTGCTTCGACCCCGGCAGACAGCCCGCCGATCAAAGCGGCGATGGGCGCGAGTCCCGCTTGCGCCAAGGCCACCCGCCGGGTGCCGGTATGAATGCCGGTGAACATTAGCCGAGCATGATACTAGAATTAGCGCGATCTATGCAATCATCAAGTCGCTTGATGATGAATTTCAGTATGTAGTGATGTTGCAAAAAAGCTGGCCAAAAAGCGCTGTCCTACAGCTGGATTCCCAGCCGTTGCAGCAAGCCCTGCAACTCGTCTGCGCTGGCAAACTGCAGGGTCAACTTGCCATTGCCCTTGCTGCCGGTCTGCACGTGAGCGGTCATGCCAAGCGCGTCGGAGAGCGCTTCTTCCAGGCGGAGGATGTCGCGCGAGACGGCATGCTTGGCCGCAGCCGCGACGGGCTCCTTGAGGCGAGCCACCCGGCGCTCGACCTCGCGCACCGACAACCCCCGCGTTTCGATCTCGTGCGCCAGCTCGCGCTGCACGCCCGCATGCAGCGGCAGCAGCGCGCGCGCGTGACCCATTTCGATGAGGCCGGCGACGAGCATGTCCTGCACCGGGCGCGACAAATTGAGGAGACGCAGCAGATTCGACACCGCCGCGCGCGACTTGCCGACCGCCTGCGCGACCGCGTCGTGGGTCATGCCAAATTCCTGGATCAGGCGCTGCAGGCCGTGCGCTTCGTCGATGGCATTGAGGTCTTCGCGCTGGATGTTTTCGATCAGCGCCATTGCCGCCACTGCATCGTCGGCAACTTCGCGCACCAGCACCGGGATTTCGGTGAGCCCGGCCAGCTGCGCCGCGCGCCAGCGGCGCTCGCCGGCGATGATTTCGTAACCACCCGCGACTTCGCGCGCGAGGATCGGCTGCATCAGCCCCTGCGCACGGATCGAATCGGCCAGTTCCTGCAGCGACTCGCTGTCCATCTGGGTGCGCGGCTGGTACTTGCCGGGCGCCAGGTGCGACACCTTCATCATGCGCAGGTCGCCCTGCGGCGGTGCGGCGTTGTCTTCGCCCCCGAGCAGCGCGTCGAGCCCGCGTCCGAGTCCCATGAGTTTGGCCATTATGCTGTCTCCCCTGCTGTGATGCCGGCGCGCTTGAGTGTTTCCTCGGCCAGTTCCATATACGCTTTCGCGCCCTTGCACTGGCGATCGTAGGCCAGCGCCGGCAGGCCATGGCTGGGCGCCTCGGCCAGCCGCACGTTGCGCGGAATCACGGTGTCGTACACCTTGTCGCCGAAATGCTGCTTGATCTGATCCGACACCTGCTGCGCCAGCGTGCTGCGCGGATCGAACATCACGCGCAGCAGACCCTCGATGCGGATGTCCGGGTTCAGCCGCTGCTTGACCTTCTTGATTGTGGCGACCAGATCGGTCAGCCCTTCCAGCGCGTAGTACTCGCACTGCATCGGTATCAGCACCGCCTCCGCCGCAGCAAAGGCGTTGACGGTCAGCAGATTCAGCGTCGGCGGGCAATCCATCAGGATGAAATCGTAGTCGTCGGCCACCTGCGCCAGCGCCACCTTCAGCCGCAGGTCGCGTTGCTCCAGATTCACCAGATCGATTTCCGCGCCCGCCAGCTCACGGTTGGCCGGGATGACATCGAAATGCCCCGGTTCGGAACGCATGCGTGCGTCACGCACAGTCACCTGGTTGAGCAGGATCTGGTACACCGTCGGCAGCGCAGTGCGCTTTTCGATGCCCGCGCCCATGGTCGCATTACCCTGGGGATCGAGGTCGGCCAGCAGCACGCGCTGCCCGAGTTCGGCGAGGCAGGCGGCCAGGTTCACCGTCGTCGTCGTCTTGCCGACGCCGCCCTTCTGATTGGCAATCGCCAGGATTCGGCTCATTCAACAGGCTCCAGAACAATCAAATGGCGGCTCGCCTCCAGACCCGGGACGACCAGCGCGCGGTCAGCGCTTACTTTCGCGAAATCCGGCAGCATGGCGATCTCTTCGTGCGGATACAGGCCCTTCATCGCCAACCAGCGGCCGCTCGGCTTGAGCAGATGGCGGGTCAGCGTGACGAATTCCCTGAGGTCGGAAAATGCACGCGAGGTAATGACATCGAAGCCGGCCTCAGGACGGAAATCCTCCACTCGGCTCGTCACAATATTGAGATTGCCCAAGCCGAGTTCTGCCTTGGCCTGCAGCAAAAACGCGGTCTTCTTGGCAATGCTGTCGATCAGCGTCACCTGCCATTCCGGCCGCGCAATCGCCAGCGGAATCCCCGGCAGGCCGCCGCCGCTGCCGACATCGAGCACACGAATCAAATCAGGTCCGCCGCCCTGGAAGTAAGGAACCGCTGCCAGCGAATCCAGCAGGTGATGGCTCACCATGCGCTCGGCGTCGCGCACTGCGGTGAGGTTGTATACGCGATTCCATTTGTCGAGTAGCGCGAGGTAGGCCAAGAGCGTCGCCTCGGCGCCGTCGGGCAAAGCAAGCCCGAGGGCGGCGACTCCCACCGTTAATTGTTGTTCAACGGTCATGCGCTTTTCTTTTGTTCGTCGGGCTTGAAGCCGCGCTTGGCATATACCAGCAATACCGAAATCGCTGCTGGGGTGACACCTTGCAGCCGCGCTGCCTGGCCCAGGGTTTCGGGGCGGGCCTTCTGCAGGCGCTGGCGCACTTCCATCGATAACCCGGTGAAGAGGCTGTAGTCGAGGTCGGGCGGCAGGCGCAGGGTTTCCTGCTCGCGGTGCTTTTCGACCTCTTCGTTCTGGCGGTCGATGTAGCCCTGGTATTTGGCGGCGATCTCGACCTGCTCGGCCACGCGCGGATCGGCCTCCCCTGCCCCGCCGCCCGGCAGCGCGAGCACCTGCGCGTAGTCCAGATTCGGGCGGCGCAAGAGCTCGAACAGGCTGTACTCGTGCTCGATCGGCTGGCCGATGAGGCGGGTGGCTTCGCTTGCCGGCAAGATCGCCGGATTGACCCAGGCCGCTTTCAGCCGCTCGGTTTCGCGCGCGACCGCGTCGCGCTTGCGGTTGAAGGCGTCCCAGCGCGCGTCGTCGACCACGCCCAGCGCCCGCCCGGCTTCGGTCAGGCGCATATCGGCGTTGTCCTCGCGCAGTTGCAGCCGGTACTCGGCGCGGCTGGTGAACATGCGGTAGGGCTCGGAGACGCCGCGCGTGATGAGGTCGTCGACCAGCACGCCCAAATAGGCCTCGTGACGGCCCGGGCTCCAGGCTTCTTTCCCCTGCACCTGCAGGCCGGCGTTGATGCCGGCCAGGAGCCCTTGCGCGGCGGCTTCTTCATAGCCGGTGGTGCCATTGATCTGCCCGGCGAAAAACAGGCCGGCAATCGACTTGGTTTCGAGCGAAGCCCTGAGATTGCGCGGGTCGTAATAGTCGTATTCGATCGCGTAGCCGGGGCGCAGGATGTGCGCGTGTTCGAGCCCGGGGATCGAGCGTACGATTTTCAGCTGCACGTCGAACGGCAGCGAGGTCGAGACGCCGTTGGGGTAGATCTCGTGGGTCGTCAAGCCCTCCGGCTCGAGGAAGATCTGGTGGCTCGCCTTGTCGGCGAAGCGGGTGATCTTGTCCTCGATCGACGGACAGTAGCGCGGCCCCACGCCTTCGATCACGCCGGTATACATTGGCGAGCGGTCGAGACCGCCACGGATGATTTCGTGCGTTTCCGCCGTGGTGTGGGTGATCCAGCACGGGCGCTGTTCGGGATGCATCGAGGCATCGCCCATGAAGGAGAACACCGGCGCAGGGTCGTCGCCCGGCTGGGTTTGGGTCTGGCTGTAATCAATGGTGCGGCCGTCGATGCGCGGCGGCGTCCCGGTCTTCAACCGCCCGACCGGCAGGTTCAGTTCACGCAGCCGCGCGGCCAGTGACACCGCAGGCGGGTCGCCCATGCGCCCCGCCTGGAAGTTCTCCAGTCCGACGTGCACCAGGCCCGCGAGGAAAGTGCCGGCAGTGAGCACCACCGCGCGGCTGGAAAACACGATGCCGAGCTGGGTCTTCACGCCGACGACACGGTCGCCGTCGAGCAGCAGGTCGTCGACCGCCTGCTGGAAGATCGTGAGATTGGCCTGGTTTTCCAGGCGCTGCCGGATCGCCGCCTTGTACAGCAGCCTGTCAGCCTGCGCGCGGGTAGCGCGCACCGCCGGACCCTTGGACGAGTTAAGCGTACGGAACTGGATGCCCGCTTCGTCGGTGGCGAGCGCCATCGCGCCGCCCAGCGCGTCGACTTCCTTGACCAGATGTCCCTTTCCGATGCCGCCGATCGACGGATTGCACGACATCGCGCCTAGGGTTTCGATGTTGTGCGTCAGCAGCAGCGTCTTCACGCCCATGCGCGCGGCCGCCAGCGCGGCCTCGGTGCCGGCATGGCCACCGCCGACGACGATGACATCGAAGGAGTCGGGGAATTTCATGGCCGCCATTCTACCTGTTGCCGCCCTCCGTTTCACGTGAAACGGAATCGCGGAAACGGCAAGCGGGAGATCAGTCCGCGGCCGCCTTGGCCTCCAGCGCTTCCCAGCGCGCCAGCGCGTCAAGCAGTTCG
>DASVPF010000142.1:0-2670 GCA_036382965.1 Thiobacillus sp. | reverse complement strand
TGCGCAACGAGCTGGCGATCCTGCACGGCCCCGAGGGGGAGTTCGCCGGCTACTGGCTGAATATCGCCGACGACAAGAGGCAGCGCGTATGGCTCATCACGAAGGAGGATGGGGAGTACACCGTCGGCGGGCTGCGCCTGGGAGGACATCAGGGGCTCGGTGAAGCGCGCCGGCTTGTTGGTGACCACGCCCCATTTCAGGCCGCGCGCGTCGAGCCCGGCCAGCAGCTCGAGGATGCCGGGGAAGGGCCGCGAGTGGCGGCAGATGTTGTCGGCGTAGAGCTGCAGGAATTCTTCGCGCATGGATTCGAAGCGCGCATCGTCGGGATGCAGATCGAAGCCGACGCCGAGCAGGCCGCGTGCGCCGTGCGAGGCCTGCGGACGGATGACGTCGTCGGCCAGCGGCGGCAGGCCGTGGCGCGCGCGCTGCAGGTTGAGCGCGTGGCCGAGATCGGGCGCGGTGTCGACCAGGGTGCCGTCGAGGTCGAACAGCACCGCCTTGATGCCAGCAAGCTTCATTACTCCCCCCGTTGCGTCGCCATCAGGTAATTGACGTCGGTGTCCGCTTCCAGTTTGTAGATTCTGGTCAGCGGGTTGTAGGTCATGCCGATCAGTTCCTGCGTGTCGAGTCCGGCTTCGCGCGTCATGCGGGCGAGCTCGGCGGGCCGGATGAATTTGGCGTAATCGTGGGTGCCGCGCGGCAAGAGCTTGAGAACGTATTCGGCGCCGACGACGGCGAAGAGATAGCTCTTGGCGTTGCGGTTGAGCGTCGAGAAGAACACCCAGCCGCCCGGCTTGACCAGCCTGGCGCAGGCCGCGACGACCGACGCGGGGTCGGGCACGTGCTCGAGCATTTCCATGCAGGTGACGATGTCGAATTCGCCGGCGTGCCGGAGGGCGAAATCTTCGGCAGATATTAGTTGGTAGTCGACGCTCTTGCCGGATTCGTAGAGGTGCAGCCTGGCGACCTTGAGTGCTTTTTCTGACAGGTCGATGCCGCTCACCGTGGCGCCGGCGCCAGCCATCGCTTCGGCCAGGATGCCGCCGCCGCAGCCGACGTCGAGCACTTTCTTGCCGGCGAGCGGCGCCAGGGTGTCGATCCACTTCAGCCGCAGCGGATTGATTTCGTGCAGCGGCTTGAATTCGGAATTCGGATCCCACCAGCGGTGGGCGAGTTCGGAGAATTTGGCGATTTCGGCAGCGTCGACGTTGCTCATGGCGGGCCTCAGGAAGTCAGTTTGCCGCGCCAGTAGGCGGCGCGGGCGGTCAGGTCGTCGGTATCCAGATCGACCAGACGGCGTTCGTTCAGTTTCAGCGTGCCGTCGACCCAGACGTGGGTGACGTCCTCGCGCCCGGCAACGTAAACCAGGTGCGAGACGGGGTCAAACACCGGCTGGCTGGACAGCGCATGCAGGTCGACCGCGACCAGATCGGCGCGCTTGCCGGGGACGATGCTGCCGATCTTGTCGTCGAGGTTGAGCGCGCGCGCGGCGTCGAGCGTCGCCATTTTCAGCGCGGCGGCGGCGGGCAGGGTGGCGGCGTCGCCGCTGGCACCCTTGGCCAACAGGGCGGCCAGGCGCATTTCGCCGAACAGGTCGAGGCGGTTATTGCTGGCGGCGCCGTCGGTGCCGAGGCCGAGGTTGACGCCCGCGCCGGCGAGCCGGGTGACCGGCGCGATGCCGGAAGCCAGCTTCAGGTTCGACGTCGGACAGTGCGCCACGTGGCAGCCGTGTTGCGCCAGCAGCTCGATCTCGGCGGCATTCACGTGCACCGCGTGGGCGCCGATAAAGTTGGGGCCCAGGAGGCCCAGCCGCGCCAGCCGTTCCAGCGGGCGCACGCCGTATTGCCTGAGGCTGTCCTGGATTTCGTCGGCGGTTTCGTGGATGTGGGTGTGGAGCGGCAGGCCGAGCTGTTCGGTCAGCGTGTTGATGCGGCCGAAGGTGGCGTCCGAAATGGTATAGGGCGCGTGCGGGGCGAAGGCGAAGGCGAGCAGCGGCTCCTCCTTCAGCTCGTCGCGCAGGGCGAGGCCGCGGGCCGGGTAGTCGTCGGCGTCCGAGGCGTAGGTGCTGGGAAACTCCAGCACGATCATGCCGAGCGTGGCGCGCATGCCGGCCTGCAGGAAGGCTTCGCCCGCGGCCTGCGGAAAGAAATACATGTCGTTGCAGGCGGTGATGCCGCCGGACAGCATCTCGGCGGCGGCAAGCAGCGTGCCGTCGCGCACGAAGGCGTCGGAAACCCATTTTTTCTCGGCCGGCCAGATGCGCTCGGTGAGCCAGGCCATCAGCGGCTGGTCGTCGGCAAAGCCGCGCAACAGCGACATCGCGGCGTGGCCGTGCAGGTTGACGAGGCCTGGGATCAGCGCCCGCCCGGGCAGGACGAGCGTCTGCGCGGCGGCGTAGCGGGCCTGGGCGGCGTCGGCGGGCAGCACATCGAGTATCCGGCCGTCCTGAACAACCACGGCGTGGTCGGAGAGGGCCCCTTCCGTTTCGACGGGCACCACCCATTGCGGCAGGAGAATAAAGTCGGCGGGGGCTTTCATGGTGGCCTGCATTCTCACTGTTTGCGATTGGATTGGCAAAGGCGGCCGCGGTTTGGCAAAGTCTGGCGGGGCGGGCGAGCGTGCTAAAATCGCGTGCTTTAAAGTCAAAAAAAGCCGGTTATGGAACAGTTT
>DASVPF010000141.1:0-1919 GCA_036382965.1 Thiobacillus sp. | reverse complement strand
ACAACGACCGCGCCATTGCCTACCGCGTGCACCACGGTTTCGCCCATGCCGACGTGGCCCTGTCCGCCGGCATCCAGCGCATGGTGCGTTCCGACATCGCCTGCTCCGGCGTGCTGTTCACCCTGGATACCGAATCCGGATTCCGCGATGTGGTGTTCATCACCGCGGCCCACGGCCTCGGCGAGACCGTGGTGCAGGGCTCGGTCAACCCGGACGAGTTCTACGTGCACAAGCCCCGCTTGGCCGACGGTTTTCCCGCGGTGGTGCGGCGCGAGTTGGGCGAAAAGGCCATCCGCATGGTGTGGCGCGACGGCGCGACCGTCGTCGAGGACACACCGCCCGAACTGCGGCGGCAGTTTGCATTGAACGACGCCGAGGTGCTGGAACTGGCGCGCCAGGCGGTGCAGATCGAGCGGCACTACGGCCGGCCGATGGACGTCGAGTGGGCGAAGGACGGCGAGACCGGCGAACTCTTCATCGTGCAGGCGCGCCCGGAAACGGTGAAGGCGCGCGGCAGCGGCGGCATCGAGCGTTACGTATTGAAGGAGCGCGGCGAGGTGCGCATCAGCGGCCGCGCCATCGGCCAGAAAATTGGCGCCGGCGCGGTGCGGGTGATCGCGAGCCCGGCCGAGATGAACCGGGTGCAGGCGGGCGACATCCTGGTGACCGACATGACCGACCCCGACTGGGAGCCGGTGATGAAGCGCGCGGCGGCGATCGTCACCAACCGCGGCGGCCGCACCTGCCACGCCGCCATCGTCGCGCGCGAACTCGGCATCCCCGCGGTGGTCGGCGCGGGCAACGCGACCAGCGTGCTCAAGGACGGCGAGGCGGTGACGGTGTCGTGCGCCGAAGGCGACACCGGACAGGTCTATGCGGGAAAGCTGGCGTTCGAGGTGGAGACGCTGGCGAGCGAGACCTTGCCCGAACCGCCGGTGAAGCTGATGATGAACGTCGGCAACCCCGAGCGTGCCTTCGAGTTCGCGCAGATCCCCAATCACGGCATCGGCCTTGCGCGGCTGGAGTTCATCATCGCCCGCATGATCGGCATGCACCCGCTGGCGCTGCTCGAATACGCCAGCCAGCTGCAGGCGCTGCGCGACGAAATCGATACGCGCTGCGCCGGTTACGCCGACCCGGTGACCTTCTACGTCGACAAGCTGGCCGAGGGCATCGCCACCCTGGCGGCAGCGTTCTGGCCCAAGCCGGCGATTGTGCGCCTGTCCGATTTCAAATCCAACGAATACGCCAATTTGATTGGAGGTGACCGCTACGAACCGAAGGAGGAAAACCCCATGCTGGGGCTGCGCGGCGCGGCGCGCTACGTGTCGGCGCTGTTCCGCCCCGCGTTCGAGCTGGAATGCCGCGCGCTGAAAAAGGTGCGCGAAACGCTCGGCTTCACCAACGTCGAGGTGATGATTCCCTTCGTGCGCACGGTCGACGAATGCGCGGCGGTGGCCGGGCTGCTCGCCGCCAATGGCCTCGCGCGCGGCGAGCATGGGCTGCGGCTGATCATGATGTGCGAGATTCCGTCCAACGTATTGCTGGCGGAGGCTTTTCTGCAGCACGTCGACGGCTTTTCCATCGGCAGCAACGATCTGACCCAGCTGACCCTGGGCATCGACCGCGACTCCGGCCTGGTGGCCGAAGGCTTCGACGAGCGCAACCCCGCGGTGAAGAAGCTGCTGGCCGAGGCGATTGCCGCCTGTAACCGGCTGGGCAAGTACATCGGCATCTGCGGCCAGGGGCCGAGCGATCACCCCGATCTGGCCGACTGGCTGGTGGCGCAGGGAATCGGTTCGATTTCGCTCAATCCGGATACGGTGGTGGCGACCTGGCGGCGGCTGGCAGCTCATTGAGCAGGAAAAAATTTCGAAAAGAATGTGATGTTGAAAGACCTGACCCCCATTCCTGCTTGA
>DASVPF010000140.1:0-5202 GCA_036382965.1 Thiobacillus sp. | reverse complement strand
TTTCTCTACAAGACCACGGCCTATTACGCGCCGCAGTGGGATCGCGGCATCCGCTGGAACGATCCGCAGATCGGCGTGCAATGGCCGCTCGACGGTACGCCGACGCTTTCCGCCAAGGATCAGGTGCTGCCGTTCCTCAGGGATGCAGAGGTGTATGCATGAGCCGGCCGCGTATTCTGCTCACCGGAGCCAACGGCCAGGTCGGCTGGGAGTTGCGGCGCACGCTGGGCACTCTGGGCGAGGTCGTGGCGCTGGATTCCAGCGCGATGAATCTGGCCGATGCCGCTGCGGTGCGCCGCAAGGTGCGCGAAGTCGCGCCGCACATCCTCGTCAATCCGGCGGCCTGCACGGCGGTGGACAAGGCGGAGCACGAGCCCGAGCTGGCGCGCGCGGTGAACGCCGTGGCGCCCGGCGTGCTGGCTGAGGAAGCCGAGCGGCTGGATGCACTGCTGGTGCATTACTCCACGGACTATGTGTTCAACGGCAGCGGTGGAACACCCTGGCGCGAGGACGATATCTGTGATCCGCTTAACGTGTATGGCGCGACCAAGCTGGCAGGCGAACATGCCATCCGGGCCACGGGCTGCCGCCATTTCATCTTCCGCACATCCTGGGTGTATGGCGCGCGTGGCAGCAATTTTCTGCTGACCATGCGCCGTCTGATGCGCGAGCGCCCAGAACTGAAAATCGTCGCCGACCAGATTGGCGCGCCGACGTGGTGCCGCGATCTTGCCGAAGCGACGGCCCAAGTATTGAGCCAGATCAACGCCCCGGCGAGTGAGTTCGGTCAGGCGGAACCCTGGGGCGTGTATCACATGAGCAATGCCGGCGAGACCTCCTGGCACGGCTTTGCCCAGGCCATCCAGGCGCTCGACGGCGCCGACGCTAGTGCGCATCTGGTGCCGATCCCCAGCAGCGAATATCCGACCCCGGCGCGTCGCCCGCCCAATTCGCGCCTGAACAACGACAAGCTGGAACGGACTTTCGGCCTGCGCCTGCAGGATTGGCGGACGGCGCTGGCGCTGTGTGTGGATGCAGGATCAGGCGTTCCGGGCAGTGTTTGATTTCCGATAGGCTGGACAACGAGGGAGACAACAGTGAAGGTGTTATTGACCGGCGGCGCGGGCTATATCGGCTCGCATACCGCAGTGGAATGCCTGGCAGCGGGGCACGAGGTGGTGGTGTTCGACAATCTGTCGAACAGCAGCGTGAAATCGCTGGACCGGGTGGCGCAGATTGCGGGCAAGCCAGTGGCGTTCGTACAGGGCGACATCCGCGAGCGTGCGGCACTGCGCAGGCTGTTCGAGCGATACGCGATCGACGCGGTGGTGCATTTTGCCGGGCTGAAGGCGGTCGGCGAGTCGGTGGAAAAACCGCTCCTGTATTACGACAACAACATCGCGGGCAGCATCGCGCTGCTCGAGGAAATGGCGTCGGCGGGGGTGAAGTCGGTGGTGTTCTCGTCGTCCGCCACGGTGTACGGCGACCCGGCGACGGTGCCGATCACCGAGGATTTCCCGCTGTCGGCGACCAATCCCTACGGCCGCTCCAAGCTCTTCATCGAGGAGATGCTGCGCGACATCGCGCGCGCGGATGCGGGCTGGAACATTGCACTGCTGCGCTATTTCAACCCGGTGGGCGCGCACGAATCGGGCCTGATCGGCGAAGACCCGCGCGGCATTCCCAACAATCTGATGCCCTACATCGCGCAGGTGGCCGTGGGGCGCCGTCCGCATCTCAATGTGTTCGGTGGCGACTATCCAACGCCGGACGGAACCGGGGTGCGCGACTACATCCATGTGGTCGATCTGGCGCGCGGCCATGTGGCAGCCCTGAACAAGCTGCAGAAACTGGGCGGCGTGAAGACCTGGAATCTGGGCACCGGACGCGGGGTGAGCGTGCTCGACATGGTGCATGCCTTCGAAGCGGCCAGCGGGAAGCGCGTGCCATACCAGATCGTGGCGCGCCGTGCTGGGGACGTGGCGCAATGCTGGGCCGATCCGTCGCGCGCGGCGCACGACCTGGGCTGGCACGCGGCGTATGACCTGCCGCGAATGTGTGCGGATGCCTGGCGCTGGCAGCAGGGGAATCCGGAGGGCTACGCCTGAGGCGAGGCTCAAGACGCAAGAAAGTAGCAGGGGCATGTTGAACGATGCCGTTTGCCTGAACTGGTCGAAAGGCACCCGAACAGGCCCGTGCGTCTCAAAGCTTCCCGAACACCCCCCGTCCGCGGAAATACTGCACCCCCAGCCAGCCGCCGAGCAAGCCGCCGAGATGGGCGAAATGGGCGACGCCGGCATTGGTGCCGGTGACGCCGAGAAACAGCTCGACGGCGCCATAGCCGAGCACGAAGGTGCGCGCGGGAATTCGCACAAAGGGCAGGAAGATGATGACGATGACCCGGTTGGGGAAATACAGCGCATAGGCCAGCAACAGGCCGAACAAGCCGCCGGAGGCACCGATGACCGCACTGCTGCTGTGCAGAAAATAGCCGCTGACGGCGATTTGCGTCATGGCGGCGACGACCACGCTGAGCAGATAGGTCAGCAGGTAGCGCAGGTCGTTCCAGCGCTTTTCCAGCGCGGCGCCGAACATCCAGACCGCGATCATGTTGAATCCCAGATGCAGCAGTGAGCCGTGCAGGAAGCTGTAGGTGACGAGCTGCCAGAGGTGAAACGCGCCTCCCGATCCCGGTGGCCACAGGCCGAAGACGCGGACGATCTCGGGCCCGGTGGCCAACTCCAGCGCATAGACCAGGACGTTCAGCAGAATGAGGGCGAGGGTGATCGGCGGCATGGCGGTTTGGGTGGGTTAAACGGGATTGTAAGCGAGAGACATGTCGCAGTAATGAGATACGGGGCATGAGCCAATAAGCTCATCGCAGAGCGTGCCTCAGCGCGAACCCCCTGAAATATTGGCCCGATAGGATGCACCCAGTCGAGGAAGCCAACCTGACAACAGATTCGAAGCACCGCGACAAGAAAAAAGAGCTATACCCACAAAAGCTACAAGCAGTGCGCGTGTGGACATTGTGGTTTCAATGTCCGGACAAGCTCTCTCTTCCGGGGGGGGCGTGTCCTGTGTTCGCTGGGATTTTCATGGCGATATCTCATGCGCACGCCGAGACGGTGCTGCTCCGCATTACTTATTGCAGATTCCATTTCGACGTGCGTTTGAGCCTGGGCTACCGGGTATTGGAGCAGGCGGGATGAGGCTGGCCGCAAGGCGAATGACAAGTGGGTATATCAAGAAGCAACAGGGTTGGCAAAGCAATCCGGACGACAGAGCCGGCGATCGGGGAAATGGACAGGAAAATGGCGGGATGAGGCACCCGCCAACAAAAGGACTACCGGAACTGAAGAAGAAAATGCCACAGGACAAGCGCCGCACATCGATATCGGGGACATACGGCGTGGTGTCGGTATTGCCGCTCAAGCAGCAAAACCACGCGCCGCCCGCCTATCCCTGCTTGCTAAATCTCGCTGCCCCAACCAGCCCCAGCCCCGCCATCATCATCAGCCATATACTCGGTTCGGGAATCGGCGCGGCCAGCGTCGACTCAATCCAGGGTAAATAGGCCGCCACGATAGTGCCGCCACCGATCGAGCCGAACAGCACATTGCTGCCGGAGGACAGATCGGTGCTGCCGTTGAAGATACCGATGCCGGCGATCTTCCATACGCCGTTATCGTTGACGAACACCGGGCTGCCGGAGTCGCCGCCGGCGTATTGCGCCTCGATCGTTGCGCCCAGCGTCAGGTTGGCCGGGCCGGGCGGGCCGAACACATTGCTGGACGAATCGGGGCCGTCGAAGTCGAACACAAAGACTTCCAGGTTTGGTCCGCCGTCGTCGTCCACCAACTGCACGTCCACCCGGTTTTGCCCCACTCGCTTGACGCTGGCATCGGCGCCGCTGGTGACGCCATTCACGCCGTCACCGCCGCCGCCATAGCCGACCAGCGTAATCGTCTGACTGCTCAAGCTGCCGCCGTACAAGCCATACGTTGGCACCGCACCCGTAACCGGTGTGCCCAGCGTGACGATCGCCAGGTCGTCGTGCCAGACGCCGTCGGCACCCGGTGTGGTGCCGGTGAAGCCGGGGAACACATCGATCGCCATGGCGCTGAGGGTTTGTGTGAGATCGTCGCCTACATTGAGCGAAAAGCTGACATTGCCGGGGGTTCCCACCTGGCCATTCACGACGTGCGCGGCGGTCAGCACATGCTGGCTGTCGATCAAGGCGCCGGAATAGCCCCCCCCATTGATGGTGATAGCGCCCCCCCGCCCAAGGCGAGTTGGCCGAATTAGCATCCAGGCTGCCGCCGACCAGTGCGGATGCGGATGAACTGCCTAATGCGGCCACGAACGCCAAGCCGGAAACGATTCCATGCTTGTTCATCTTCCCTCTCCCGCTCTTGTTGTAAGAATTTTTTATATACGATGCGCGCATTCCGGGCAATCGGGCAAGCCTGCCAATCGCGTCGGTCCATCGGGCTAAAAGCCAGCCAGTGCCCGGCACGGCGCAACCACAAGCCCAATCGCGATTTGCGGCTGGAAAGTCCAAAAAAAGACCCACCGTAAGGCGGGCTAAAGATGCGCGTGAACGCATTCGAACGATACCCCGGCAAACTCCGATAAGCAATGCCGACGGCTCACGCCTGAAGTCTGACGCTCAAATGCGCTCCATTATCTGTTTTATTGATATCTATCTATTTTTCCATGCAACGCGACGGCGGCGCATGGCCGTCAAGCCCACCAGCCCCAGGCCCGCCAGCATCATGGCGTAGGTTTCCGCCTCGGGAATCGGTGCTGCCAAGACCATGAGCGGGGTCAGGCCGACAAACTTCTTCTCTGCGAACGCCAGCGAAGATGCAGCCCCGGTGGACGCCAGCAGCAGGTTCTCGACCGTCACGTTGAGCACCCTGGCGTGGCCCCAGGCGGCCAGATCGAGCGCCGCATTGGCCTCCCAATTGTGTGTCGGCACGCCCGGCAGGGTGAGCGGTGCAGACGCACCAATGTTTGCCGTCAGGTCGACGAGCGGACTGGCCATATCGAACGCGCGAATCTGTCCTGCCACGTCGACCGTGCTCCCCGCGCCCAGCAGAAGATAATCGCCCCGTTCCGCCAGCCCCATGCCGGTAAACGACCAGCCGTCGTGCGCCGTCATCTTGATGGATTATCCTGACCTGCATCGTTTCGATG
>DASVPF010000139.1:0-2767 GCA_036382965.1 Thiobacillus sp. | reverse complement strand
CGGAATTTCATTGAACCAGCGGAACCACAGGTGCGGCCTGGTGTTCTGTCTGGCTTCGAAGGCACGCAGCAGCTTCCTGCAGACGTGGTGATAGCCGACCAGCCCGGCGACCAGCGCGAGCTTGGCCCACATCCAGTTCATCGAAAGCGGAAAGTACGCCAGCCACAGCCAGGTGCCGGAAATCAGCGTCAGCCACATGATGGGGCTGACAAACCGATACAATTTGCCCGCCATCAGCAGCAGGCGGTCATAGGCAGCGGGGTGGGTTTCCATCGCCAGGTTGACGAAGATGCGCGGCAGATAAAACAGCCCGGCGAACCAGCTCACCACCATCACGATATGAAACGATTTCAGCCACAGCATGGATAGACGAGCCCCAACAATGATAAAGGCAGCAAGAAAGTGGACGCCGAGTCCGCTGACCCTGATTTTACTGGGTTTGATCGCCTGGCTGTGGTTTCGCCCGCCGGCCGAGGTCAGCGAGGAGAATCGCGCTGCGCCGCCCTGGCAGGTCACGCTGACCGACGGCCGGGTGGTCAAGAGTGGATCGCTCTGCCCGCAAGGGGCAGGCCGTGGTTGTAAAGACGCTGAAGCCCTAAAGGACTCCGATCCACTACGCGCTCAAGCGCGTGTGGAATCGTATGCGTCAACAACCACGCTCAGGGGCAAGGTCGTGCTGGTGAACTTCTGGGCAACCTGGTGCCCGTATTGCCGCAAGGAAAAGCCGGTGATCGACGCCTTCTGGAAAGACTACCGCAACAAGGGTTTCGAAGTCGTCTCGATCAGCGTCGACGGTTCGCCGGAGAAAATCGCCGCGTGGATGCAGGACAAGGGCTACGCCTTCATGGCCGCACCGGCCAACGCCTCGGTGGCCGCGGCCTTCGGCAACATCACGAGCGTGCCGACCTCGTTCATCGTCGATGGCGACGGCCACATCCGCCACACGATTGCCGGGCAGGTGCATTATCCCCGGCTGGAAAAACTGGTCGCGCCGCTGTTGGGTGCGACCGCACACACGCCTGGGAAATCATGATGGAAGACCGCCTCACCGAACTCGAAGCCAAGCTCGCCTTTGCCGAAGACCTGATCGAAACGCTCAACCAGGCGGTGATTCGCCAGCAAGGACAACTCGATTCGATGCAGCAGCAGATCCGCCTGCTGCACCAGCGGATGCAGGACATGCAGCCGGACGAGGCGCGCAGCCCGCGCGACGAGATTCCGCCGCATTACTAGATTTATTGGGGTTTTCCATTGCGCATGACCCGTTCGCCCTGAGCTTGTCGAAGGGCAAGTCCGGGTGGGCACAGGGCCGCTTCGGCAAGCTCAGGACAGGCTTCGACAAGCTCAGCCCGAACGGTGGTTGGAGATATGTCGCGTTTTATGGAAACCTCAATAGCTAGACCGCGATCTTCACCACCACCTTGCGGATCAGGCCCGCGCTCACCAGCGGCGCGTGCGCATCGTCCGGGAAAAACAGGCAGAACGCCCCCGGCGGCGTGGCGATCCAGCTTGACGGCGCGTCGTTGAAAAAGCGGATGTCGCGCGCGGCATCGTAGTCGGTTGCCGGGTCCACGCACTCGGCAACCGGCTTCCAGCCCATCTCGTCGAGGCCATCGAGCACCAGCTGGATGTCGATGTAACGGCGATGGCATTCCAGTTGCGCGTCCGCCCGCGTGCGACCTGCGCACGCTTCGACGATGGCGAACACCTGTTCGCTCTGCACCGTATGTTTGCCCGGCGCCAGCGCATGCAAATCGGTGTTGCGCAGAAACTCGAACGCGCGCGGAAACAGCGGATGCAGCGCGCTATAGCGGTCGGCCTCGGCCAGGGTTGCCAGAATCATCGCGCGCTTACCGGCTGATCGGCTTGTAGCGGATGCGCTTCGGCTTGGCGCCTTCCTCGCCCAGGCGCTTCTTCTTGTCGGCTTCGTATTCCTGATAGTTGCCGGGGAAGAAGCTCACCTGCGAGTCGCCCTCGAAGGCGAGGATGTGGGTGGCGATGCGGTCGAGGAACCAGCGGTCGTGCGAGATCACCAGCACGCAGCCGGCGAATTCCAGCAGCGCGTCTTCCAGCGCACGCAGCGTCTCCACGTCGAGGTCGTTCGA
The DNA here is from genome assembly GCA_036382965.1 of Thiobacillus sp. Taxonomy (GTDB): domain Bacteria; phylum Pseudomonadota; class Gammaproteobacteria; order Burkholderiales; family Thiobacillaceae; genus Thiobacillus. Next base: position 662 of record DASVPF010000139.1, on the reverse strand, counting down.
CGGTTCGTCGAGCAGCAGCACGTTGCCGCCGGCGATCAGCGTCTTCGCCATATGCAGCCGCCCGCGCTCCCCGCCGGACAGATTGCCGACGAGTTTCTGCTGGTCGCCGCCCTTGAAGTTGAAGCGGCCCAGATAGGCGCGCGACGGCGTCTCATAGCGCCCGACGGTGAGGATGTCGCGGCCTTCGGCGACTTCGTCGAACACGGTCTTGTCGGCCGCCAGCGCATCGCGGCTCTGGTCGACGTAGGCGAGCTTGACCGTCTGGCCGATCTCGACTTCGCCGGAATCGGGCTTTTCCTGGCCGGTGATCATCTTGAAGAAAGTCGACTTGCCGGCGCCGTTGGGGCCGATGATGCCGACGATGGCGCCCGGCGGCACGCTGAAGCTGAGATTGTCGATCAGCAGGCGGTCGCCGAAGGATTTGGTGACGTTGTGGAAGTCGATCACCTTGTCGCCCAGCCGCTCACCTACCGGGATGAAGATTTCCTGCGTCTCGTTGCGCTTCTGGTATTCGACCGAATTCAGTTCCTCGAACCGCGCCAGACGCGCCTTGGATTTGGCCTGGCGCGCCTTGGGGTTCTGCCGCACCCATTCGAGTTCCTGCTTCATGGTCTTGATGCGGCCGGCCTGACGATCCTGGACACCCCGGGACTCAACGCGCT
>DASVPF010000138.1:0-3893 GCA_036382965.1 Thiobacillus sp. | reverse complement strand
CAAGTCGCGGCTCGACTGGATGAAGAAGCAGCTCGACAAGCTCAACGTGCAACTGGTGGTGCGCGGCACCGACTACAACCGCTTCCAGGACAAGCTGCTCAAGGGCAACGCGCAGCTGTTCGAATGGGGCTGGAATGCCGACTACCCCGACCCGGAGAACTTTTTCTTCCTGCTCTATGGCCCGCACAAGAAAGTGGCCAGCGGCGGCGAAAATGCGGCCAACTATGACAACCCTGAATTCAACCGCCTGTTCGAGCGCATGAAAGACATGGACAACGGCCCCGAGCGCCAGCGACTGATCGATACCATGCTCGATATCGTGCGCCGCGACGCGCCGTGGATCTTTGCCTATTACCCCAAGTCCTTCGGCCTCACCCACGGCTGGGTATACAACGTCAAACCCAACCTGATGGCCAACAATACGCTCAAGTACCGGCGCATCGACCCGCTGCTGCGCGATGCCCGGCGCGAACAATGGAACCGCGCGGTCGTGTGGCCGATCGCGCTGCTGCTGGCGGCACTGCTTGCCGTCGTCGCGCCGGCGGTGATCGCGTGGCGGCGACGCGAGAAAGGACGGGCCTGATTGATGACGATGCCCTTGCCGATCACGCTGTCTGCCATCGCCATGGTGTATTGGGTTCTGAGCGGCCTCACCTTTCTGATCTATGCATGGGACAAGGCAGCCGCTGTGGCGGGTCGCCGGCGCACGCCGGAAAAGCTGTTGCATCTCTTTAGCGTGGCGGGCGGCTGGCCCGGTGCCCTCGTTGCGCAGAAGCTACTGCGTCACAAATCGGACAAGCGTGAATTCCAGATCATGTTCTGGGTCACGGTGATGCTCAACTGTGGCGTACTGATCTGGCTGGCCTTGCTCGATGGCGCGGATATGCGTGTCTTGCTGAACCGGATGGTCTGACCCATGTTCGCCTACATCCTGCGCCGCCTGCTGTATGCCGTGCCGATCCTGATCGGGGTGAATCTCTTGACCTTCACCCTGTTCTTCGTCGTCAACACGCCGGACGACATGGCGCGGCTGCAGCTCGGCGTCAAGCGCGTGACGCCGGAGGCGATCGGGCGCTGGAAGGCCGAGCACGGCTACGACAAACCGCTATTGCTGAATGCCAAGGCGCAGGGCAGTGCGCAGTTCACCGACACGATTTTCTTTCAGCACTCGGCCGCGATGTTCGCCTTCGAATTCGGCAAGGGCGACGACGGCCGCAACATCGGCAACGAAATCCGGCACCGCATGGGGCCAAGCCTGTCGATTGCGCTGCCGGTGTTCGTCATCGGCCTTATGGTCAACATCACCTTCGCCTTGCTGATGGTGTTCTTCCGCGCCACCTATCTCGACCTGGGGGGCGTGGTGCTGTGCGTGGTGCTGATGTCGATCTCGGGACTGTTCTACATCATCGCCGGGCAGTATTTCATCGCCAAGCTGTGGAACCTGCTGCCGATCTCGGGCTTCGCGGGCGGCATCGACAGCCTCAGGTTCATCCTGTTGCCGGTATTGGTCAGCATCGCGGCGGGCATCGGCAGCGGGTCGCGCTGGTATCGCACCATCTTCCTCGAGGAAATCGGCAAGGACTACGTGCGCACCGCGCGTGCCAAGGGCCTCTCCGAACTGCGCGTGCTGTTCCGCCATGTGCTGAAGAACGGCATGATCCCGATCCTCACCGGCGCGGTGGTGGTGATCCCCTTGCTGTTCATGGGCAGCCTCATCACCGAATCCTTTTTCGGCATTCCGGGCCTGGGCAGCTACACCATCGATGCGATCCAGGCGCAGGACTTCGCCGTGGTGCGCGCGATGGTGTTTCTGGGTTCCTTCCTCTACATCGTCGGCCTCATCCTCACCGACATTTCCTATTCGTGGGTGGATCCGCGGGTGAGATTGCAATGAGCGCCGGTTCAATCCACTTCGTGCCCGTCATCCTGTGGACCGACCGGCTGATTTTTGCCTTGCTGGCAGTCGTGCTGGTGCTGGTGTGGTTCATCCGCCGCCAGGAATACCTGCGTGCGCCGTGGCGTGCGGTGGCGCAGCGTCCGATGGCGCTGGGGGCGGCGCTGGTGCTGGGCGTGTTTGTCGTCATCGGCCTGCTCGATTCGCTGCATTACCGCGAACGCCTGCCCGGTAGCCCGGCAGACGCGCCGCAATACTCGGTCGAAGTCCTTTCCGTATTCGACGCGCTGGTGGGCGAGCTGCGCACACGGCAGGAAAAAACCTATTCGGCGCCGCTGGCGATGCGCTTGTATGCCAAGGAGTTCGTCGAGCGCGATGGCGCGACCGTGCGCGATTACCCGCGGTTGCGGTTCGGCGGCGCGCATCTGACCCGCGATGGCGAACGCATCCCCGACATCGGCCGGCGCGGCCTCGCCGGCATCGTGCAGGGCGGCCTCGCCGGCCTGTTCGCGTTCGGTTTGCTGGCAAGCTGGCAGGCGCAGAGAGCGGGCGGGCGTATCGGCGCCTGGGTGTCCGACTGGGCCGCGGGGCGCCTCGGCTGGCCGGGGCGAACGGCCGTGTTCATCGTGGCCACGGTGTTAATATTCGGCGGCGTGCTGATCCACCTGGCCGCGGGCTACCACGTGCTCGGCACTGACAAGGTCGGACAGGACGTGCTCTACATCAGCCTCAAGAGCATCCGCACCGGGCTGGTGATCGGTACGCTCACCACGCTGGTCACGCTGCCGCTGGCGATCGGCTTCGGCATCGCGGCGGGCTATTTTCGCGGCTGGGTCGACGACGTCATCCAGTACGTTTACACCGTGTTGAATTCGATCCCGGGCGTGTTGCTGATTGCGGCGGCGGTGCTGATCGTGCAGGTTTACATCGAATCCAACCCGCAGCTGTTCGACACCGCCGCGGCGCGCGCCGACATCCGCCTGCTGGCGCTGTGCCTCATCCTGGGGGTGACCAGTTGGACGGGGCTCGCCCGTTTGCTGCGCGGCGAGTCGCTCAAGCTCAGAACGCTGGATTACGTCGAGGCCGCGCGCGCCTTCGGCGTATCGCACGCGCGCATCATCAGCCGCCACATCTTTCCCAACGTGTTCCACCTCGTGCTGATTTCCATCGTGCTCGATTTCTCCGGGCTGGTGCTGGCCGAAGCCGTGCTGTCCTACGTCGGCGTCGGCGTCGACCCCGCCATGTACAGCTGGGGCAACATGATCAACGGCGCGCGCCTCGAACTCGCGCGCGAACCCGCCGTGTGGTGGCAACTCGGCGCGGCGTTCGCCTTCATGTTCACCCTGGTGCTGGCGGCCAACCTGTTTGCCGACGGCGTGCGCGATGCCTTCGACCCGCGCCTGGGCGGGCGCCGATGACCTCCTTGCTGCGGGTCGACGCGCTGGTCACCGAGATCAACGCTGTGCGCGTGGTCGACGGCGTGTCGTTCCAGGTCGCGGCGGGCGAAACCTACGCCCTGCTCGGCGAATCCGGCAGCGGCAAGTCGATGACCGCGTTATCCCTCATGCGCTTATTGCCGGATGGCGGACGCATCGTGTCCGGCGCGGTGCACCTCGCGGAAGAGGACCTGCGGGCCCTGCCCGAGCGCGACATGCGGCGGGTACGCGGCGGCGGCATGGCGATGATTTTCCAGGAACCGATGCTGGCCTTGAATCCCGTCGTCCGGGTGGGCGCGCAGATTGCCGAGGCTCTGGCGCTGCACCAGGACCTGCATGGGCAGGCGGCGCGGGACGCGGCGCGCGCTCTGCTCGACGCCGTGGGCGTTCCGGACGCGGCGCGGCGGCTCGACAGCTATCCGTTCGAACTTTCCGGCGGCCTGCGCCAGCGGGCGATGATCGCGATGGCGTTGGCCGGCCAGCCGAAACTCCTGATTGCCGACGAGCCGACGACGGCGCTCGACGTCACCATCCAGGCGCAGGTGCTGGATCTGCTGGCCTCG
>DASVPF010000137.1:0-8487 GCA_036382965.1 Thiobacillus sp. | reverse complement strand
CACCATTTCCATCAGCGCGCCGCGCATGCGGGCGATGGCCTGGTTACGGGTATCGCCGTAGGCGATGACCTTGCCGATCATCGAGTCGTAGTGCGGCGGCACGTAATAGCCGTGGTAGACGTGCGAGTCGACGCGGATGCCAGGCCCGCCGGGGGCATGGTAGTTGGTGAGCTTGCCGGGGCTGGGCACGAAGGTGGTCGGGTGCTCGGCGTTGATGCGGCACTCGACGGCGTGGCCGCGGAACTGAATGTCCTTCTGCTTCCACGGCAGCTTCTCGCCAGCGGCGACACGGATCTGCGTCTGCACGATGTCGATGCCGGTGATGAGTTCGGTGACCGGATGCTCGACCTGCACCCGGGTATTCATCTCGATGAAGTAGAACTCGCCGTTTTCGTACAGGAACTCGAAAGTGCCGGCGCCGCGATAGCCGATCTTGCGGCAGGCCTCGGCGCAGCGTTCGCCGATCTTGTCGCGCAGCTTGGGGTCGAGGCCGGGGGCGGGCGCTTCTTCCAGCACTTTCTGGTGGCGGCGCTGCATCGAGCAGTCGCGTTCGCCCAGGTGCACCGCGTTGCCGTGCTCGTCGGCGAGGATCTGGATCTCGATGTGGCGCGGCGTCTGCAGAAATTTTTCCATGTAGACCATGGGGTTGCCGAAGGCGGCGCCGGCCTCGGTTTTGGTCATGGTGACCGCGTTCAGCAGCGTAGCCTCGGTATGCACCACGCGCATGCCGCGGCCGCCGCCGCCGCCCGCCGCCTTGATGATCACCGGGTAGCCGATGCGGGCGGCGGTTCTGACGATTTCATCGGGATCGTCCGGCAACGCGCCGTCGGAACCGGGCACGCACGGCACCTTGGCCTCGATCATCGCCTGCTTGGCGGCGACCTTGTCGCCCATCAGGCGAATGTTGTCGGGACGCGGGCCGATGAAGGTGAAGCCGGACGATTCCACGCGCTCGGCGAAGTCGGCGTTTTCCGACAGGAAGCCGTAGCCGGGATGGATCGCTGCGGCATCGGTGACTTCGGCGGCGGCGATGATCGACGGCACGTGCAGATAGCTTTGCGTCGACGGCGCCGGCCCGATGCACACCGATTCGTCGGCGAGCTTCACATACTTGGCATCGCGGTCGGCCTCGGAATAGACGGCGACCGTCTTGATGCCCATTTCGCGGCAGGCACGCTGGATGCGTAGGGCGATTTCGCCGCGGTTGGCGATTAGGATTTTTTCAAACATGGTTTAGGGGAGGGGACAGGGGTCAGGATTCAGGATTCAGGGAATGAGCGGCTTTGCCGCGTCATTTGAATTAAGGCGCGAAGCCCTTTCCCTGATCCCTGACCCCTGAATCCTGACCCCCTGAATCCTTTCCTCAGGCAATCACAAACAGCGGCTCGCCGTATTCCACCGGCTGGCCGTTTTCGACCAGGATGGCCTTGATGACGCCGCCCTGATCCGCTTCGATTTCGTTCAAGAGCTTCATTGCCTCGATGATGCACAGCGTGTCGCCGGCATTCACGCTCTGGCCGATTTCGACAAAATTCTTCGAGCCGGGGGCCGGGGCACGGTAGAAGGTGCCGACCATGGGCGAGCGCACGACATGGCCTTCCGGCACGGCGTCTTCGGCCGGCGCGGCAACAACCGGTGCGGCCGCAGTCGGCGTGGCAGCCTGCATCATCTGTGGGGCGTGCATCATCATCGGCGCGCCGGCGATACTTTTGGCGATGCGGACTTTTTCTTCGCCTTCGGTGATTTCCAGCTCGGCGATGCCGGAGGCTTCGACCAGGTCAATGAGCTTTTTCAGTTTTCTGAGATCCATGGGGAGTCCTGTTTTGGAGGTGACGCAGCGCGTATTCCAGCGCCAGTTCGTAGCCGTGCGCGCCCAGGCCGGACACGACGCCGACGGCGAGATCGGAAAAATACGAACGGTGGCGGAAGGATTCGCGTGCGTAGATGTTGGAAAGATGAACTTCCACGAAAGGGATGGCAGTGGCGGCCAGTGCGTCGCGCAGGGCGACGCTGGTATGGGTGTAAGCCGCAGGGTTGATGACGATGAAATCGACGTGGTCGCGTGCGGCCTGGTGCACCCGGTCGATGAGGGTGCCTTCGTGATTGTGCTGAAAGGTTTCGACCTGTGCGCCGGCGGTTTCCCCGCGGGCGACCAGTGCGCGGTTTATGTCGTCGAGCGTGGCGAGACCGTAATGCTTGGGTTCGCGGCTGCCCAGCAAATTGAGGTTGGGGCCATGCAAAACCAGAACATGCGGACGCAGACTGGGGACGGATTTGGCCGAAACGCGGCTGGTTCGTTTAATCGTCATGGCGGCGAGTTTGCCGTAAATGAAGGTAAATTGTCTAGATATTGACGCTAAATCACATCTATGCGCCAATTTTCCGCAATGTGGCTTCAAGCGTTGCGCGCGGTAATCGCCCCAGGTGACTGAGTACGACATTGCCTTCGCGGTCGAGCACGAGCGTATAGGGAAGCGCGCCGCCCGGATTGCCCAGTTGCCGTGCCAGGCCATGGGCGACCCCTTCGCCAACCAGAATCGGATAATTGACCGGCAACTGCCGCAAAAACTGCGCAACATTGGCCGGATTGTCGATGGCGATGCCGACAAATTCAGTGCCTTTGGGTCGATATTGCGCGCGCAGGGCGACAAAATCCGGTATTTCCTCGCGACAAGGCGCACACCAACTGGCCCAGAAATTCAGCACCAGCACCTGTCCGCGCCATTGCGAAAGCGGCTGTTCATGCCCTTTTACATCGGGGAAACCGGCTTGCCAGAGTGCGCTGACGGCGGCAGGCGTTTTTCCGTCATCGCGTGTCTGCGCCAGCCAGATCCCCGCTGCCAGCGCGGCCAATGCCAGCAGGATGAAATACGGCGCCTTGATGCGCATGGCGCTTTAGAGCGTGCCGTAGGAATGCAGGCCGGACAGGAACATGTTGACGCCGATGAAGGCGAAGACGGTGACGAACAGGCCGACCACCGCCCACCACGCCAGCATGGCGCCGCGCAGGCCCTTGACCAGGCGGATATGCAGCCACGCGGCGTAGTTCAGCCACACGATCAGCGCCCAGGTTTCCTTCGGGTCCCACGACCAGTAGCCGCCCCAGGCTTCGGCCGCCCACATCGCGCCGAGGATGGTGGCGATGGTAAAGAAGGCAAAACCGATCGCGATCGACTTGTACATGATGTCGTCGATCACCTCCAACCGCGGCAGGCGGCTGGCAAGAATGCCGCGCTGCACCAGGAGATAGGCGACGCCGAGCATGGCGGCGATGGAAAAGGAGCCGTAGCCGATGAAGTTGGCTGGCACGTGCAGCTTCATCCACCAGGATTTGAGCGCGGGCACCAGCGGCTGGATTTCGTGCGCGCCGCGGTCGAAGGTGTACCAGAGGATGAAGCCGACTGCCGCCGAGATCACCAGCAGCACGAAGGCGCCCATCTGCCGTGCCTGATAGCGCGCCTCGTAATACAGATACAGCAGCGCGGTGATGAGGCAGAACAGCACGAACACTTCGTACAGGTTGGACACCGGGATGTGGCCGACGTCGGTGCCGATCAGGTAGGACTCGTACCAGCGCACCGCCAGGCCGACGAAGCCCAGCGCCACCGCAGACCAGGTCAGCGCGCTGCCGGTTTTCAGCGTGAAGTCGGAGCGCGCCAGCAAACCGCCCCAGTACGTCAGGGTGGCGAGTCCGAACAGGGCGGACATCCACATGATCGCGGCCTGGCTGGAAATCAGGTACTTGAGGAAGAAGGCTTCTTCCATGCGCGCCAGGTTGCCCTGGTACTGGCTGACGGCGAACAGGCTGATCGCTCCGACCACGATGAACAACGGACGAAACGGCTTCCAGAACCAGCCGAATACCGCCAGCGACGGAATCGCCGCCAGCAGGATGCCTTTTTCGTACGGGTCCATGAATTCGCCGAAGCGCGACAGGGCAAACAGCCCGCCTGCGGCGACGATCGCGGCAAACAGCCAGTCGAACCACGACAGGCGCTTCAACAGCGGGGCGGGTTGGTTGAGAGCGAGTTCCATGATGAGCCTCCGGATTACTTCGCGGGCGTGGATGCTTGTTTTGAAAGCGAGTCCAGCGCCTGCGCGTGTTGGGTGAATTCTTTCTCGAAATCAATCGTGTGCTTGGCCGACGACATGGCCAATAGCGCGTGGCCCGGCTTGATGCGCAGCCAGACCCGGCGCTCGCGCACAAAGAGCATGAAGAATACGCCGAGGGTCAGCAAAAGCGAACCGAAATAGACCACGTTCTTGCCGGGCGAGCGGGTGAGTTGCAGGCCGCTTGCCTTGACTTCGTCGTACTGCATCAGTTGCAGGTAGACCGGCGCGCCATAGACGAACAGGTCGCTCATGCTGTTGAGGGTGTCGCGCACCAGCCAGCCGGTGGCATCGTCGCTTCTGGGGGCGGGAAGCCTGGCCTGGCGGTTGGCGATCTGCAGTGCCTCGAACGCGGAAAGTTCCAGAATACGCAGATAGGTGCTCGCCGCTTTTTCGCGTTCGGCCACGGGGACCTTTTCTTCGATGAAACGGCCCAGCGACTGAAAGCCGCCTTCGGCGAACAGCGTCAGCACCTTGCCGGCGCTCGATGTCAGTTTGCCTTCTATTTCGGTGCCCCAGGCATCCTGCGGCAGCGCCTGGCGGGCGAAGCGGGCGGCGATTTCGGGGCGCAATTCCGCATTCAACAACGCACCGCGCAACCGCATGAAGCTGTCGAGGTTGCCGTCCGCATCGAGCGGCATGCGCAGGTAGCGAAACGATTCATTCGGCGATTCGCGCACGCCCGACATCATGTACCAGCGGCCGTCCAGCTCCAGCGGCAGCATGTAGTTGCTGAACTCGCGTGCCTGCCCGCGCGCATCGCGCAGCTTGAACTGGAAGCTTGGGCCGACGTTGCGCAGATGTTTCTTGTTGCCGACCGGGCTGCCGCCGAGCACGCTCATGGCGTCGCCGGACGCTTCGGCTTCGCCGCTCATGTTTTCGATGTTGAACGGGCGGAAATCGGTGAACTCCAGCGTGTAATTGCCTGCGGCGCTGGCCAGCGTGGCGTTCTGATGCACTGTGCCCTCGACCGGGAAAGCCGCGGCCGTCGGCGCAAACAGGTTCCAGCCTTTGAGCGTGAGGCGAGTGCCGCCGTCGGCAAAGCTCGCCTGGTAGATGGCGACGCCGTCGTAGATCAGCGGGTGGTTGACGGCAATCGTCGCATCGCGGATCTTCTTGCCCGCATGGTCGAATAATTCGATGTCGCTCTCGAAATTTTTCGGCTGGCCGGTCGTGTAATGCTCGATGCGGAACTGCTTCAATGCGATGGTGAAAGGCAGATCCTGTACCAGATAGCCATCGGCCACGTTGAGAAAAGCGACGTCTGCGCTGGACCCCTCTGGAATCTGCACGCTGCCGCGGAACGAGGGATTGGACGGAGACAGGCGCGAAATGGCGGGCACCTGACTTTGCGGGATGTCGCGCGTCTCGATTTTTTTGTAGCCCAGCAGTTGCTGCGCCTTGAATACCAGGTTGCCATCCATCAGGCCGCCGATGCAGATCATCACGATGGCCGAATGCGCCAGGAAATAGCCAAGGCGATTCCAGCTGCCGGCCTTGGCGGCGAGCAGGACACTATCCTCGCGCGGCAGGCTTCTGACTTTATAACCTTGACCTTCCAGATAGGTTCGGGCGCTGGCGGCCAGCGCCTCGGGCGCCAATGCGGTAGTCGTTTCGTGCTTGTGCTTGAACGCGGCGAGCGATTGCTCGCTGACGTGTTCGCGGAAGCTTTTTATCTCGCGCGCGAAATTGGGCGCGTTGCGGGTGATGCAGACGCTGGTGGAGGCGACCAGGAAAGTCAGGATGAGCAGAAACCAGGCGGCGTGATAAACGTCATACAGCCCCAGTTTTTCAAATGCCTGGAACCAGAACGGGCCGAACTGGATGAGGTAGTTGCTGTAGGGCTCGGCCTGCTTCAGTACGGTACCGATAATGGAGGCGACCGCAAGAATGGACAGCAGGCTGATGGCAAAACGCATCGAACTCAGCAGTTCGAATACGGATTTGCCGAAGGCGTGGGGGGCGGTATTCATCTAAGCGGCAAACCCTCAAGGGCACAAGTAAAAAAGGGCGACTTGCGTCACCCTTTCATCGACTCGACTGCAGTCGATAAGTTTACCTGCAATGGGCAGGCCGGGCTGTAAGGCCGAAAACCGGCAACAACCACGCGCTAACGCAAGCCCTGAATATACGAGGCGACGGCTTTCATGTCGGCATCGGTCATTTTGGCGGCAATGCTGCGCATCATTTTTGCGCCATCGTTGGCGCGGGCGCCGACGCGGAAGTTGTTCAGCTGAGCGTAGACGTAGTCGCTGTGCTGGCCGGCCAGAAGCGGAAACTGGGTGGGGATGCCTTTGCCTTGCGGGCCGTGGCACGAGGCACAGGCCGGCACGCCGGCACCCTGCACGCCGCCGCGGTAGATTTTCTGGCCGAGCAGCGCCAGTTCCTGATCCTTGGAGGTGCCAGGCTTGCGCTGCTGGGCGCTGAAGTAGGCTGCCAGGTTCAGCATGTCCTGCGGGGTGAGGCTGGCGACGATCCCGCCCATTACCGGATTCTGGCGTTCGCCCGATTTGAAGTTGTTGAGCTGTTTGTTGATGTAGTCGGCGTTGAGGCCGGCGATCTTGGGGTTGGCCGGCGTGGTGCTGTTGCCGTCCGCCGCATGACACGCGACACACACCTTGTTGACGATGCTTTCTGCCGCCTTGGGATCGCCTTTGCTGGTCGGAGCGGCAGCGGGTGCGTTGGCGAAAGCGGAAGTGGCGGCCAGGGCGGCGACCAGAGAGACGACGAGTTTCATCAAAAGCTCCTGAAGCTTGCAAAACTTGGGAAAACAGGTAGTTTAGCGGCAACTAATATGACTGCCAAGCCCGTGCTCAATTGCGCCCACTTCCATACCTCGGTCGCCCAGTTGCGCGATTTGCCCTACAGTCGTGCAGAAATCGCGTTTGCCGGGCGTTCCAACGCCGGAAAATCGAGTGCAATCAATCTGTTGACTCGAAAAAATCGCTTGGCGTTTACCTCCAAAACGCCCGGGCGCACGCAACTCATCAACTTTTTCGAACTCGATCCCGACGTCTATCTGGTCGACTTGCCGGGCTACGGTTACGCGAAAGTACCGCCGGCGGTGAAGGCGAAATGGGAGAGCCTGCTGTCGCGCTATTTGCAGGAGCGCGCGGCGCTGGCGGGGATGGTGCTGATCATGGATGCGCGCCATCCGCTGACGCCGCTGGACCGGCAGATGCTCGACTGGTTCACCCCGACCGGCAAGCCGGTGCACATTCTGTTGTCGAAAGCAGACAAATTGTCCAATAGCGAGAAGGCCTTGACGCTGCGCCACGTCAATCAGGAACTCGCTGTACTGGACAACGTCAGTGTTCAACTGTTTTCCAGCCTGTCCCGCCTCGGCGCCGAGGATGCGGCGGCCCTGGTCGAGGATTGGCTTCTCCAGGCACAGCAAGGCCATCCGCAAATGGCCGAAGCACTTGTTGCCGCCGAGGACCCACAAAAAAGCCCCGACCAAGGGAGGGATCGGGGCTAAAAAATGCCTTAAGGGGATTAAGGCATCCCGCTCAGGGAGGAGAAGCGGGAGACGATACGAGACCGTCTGCTAATTCAGAGTAGACCCGCAATTGAAAAGTTCCATATCACCCCGAAAATTCTTTGGAGATGTTTCGTGAGCCTGCCCTTTGGTCAATTTCCAGCCCGCCGCATGCGCCGCATGCGGCGCGACGAGTTCTCCCGCCGCCTGATGCGTGAGCACACACTCACGGCCAGTGACCTGATTTATCCGGTGTTTGTTCTGGACGGCCAGAAGAGGCGCGAGTCGGTGGCGTCGATGCCGGGGGTCGAGCGGCTGTCGATCGACCTGTTGCTGCCGGTGGCCGAGGAATGCATCCAGTTGGGGATTCCCGCGCTGGCGCTGTTCCCCGTGATCGATGCCGGTTTGAAAACGCTCGGGGCGGAGGAGGCGCTCAACCCCGACGGCCTGGTGCCGCGTACCGTGGCCGCGCTGAAAAGCCGCTTTCCCGAGCTGGGCATCATCACCGACATCGCGCTGGACCCCTATACCAGCCACGGCCAGGACGGCCTGATCGACGACAACGGCTACGTGTTGAACGACGCCACCGTGGCGATCCTGGCGCAGCAGGCGGTGATTCATGCACAAGCCGGTGCCGACGTCGTGGCTCCGTCCGACATGATGGACGGCCGAGTGGCGGCGCTGCGTGCCGCCCTCGAAGGCGCCGGCCACATCCATACCCGGATCCTGGCCTATGCCGCGAAATATGCGTCCAGTTTTTACGGCCCGTTCCGCGACGCCGTGGGCTCCTCGGGCAACCTCGGCAAGGGCAACAAGTACACCTACCAGATGGACCCGGCCAACAGCGACGAGGCCCTGTGGGAGGTCGGAATGGACCTGCAGGAAGGCGCCGACATGAT
>DASVPF010000136.1:0-4375 GCA_036382965.1 Thiobacillus sp. | reverse complement strand
GCGACGCCATATTCGCCGTGGGGCATCCGCTTCAAGGACCATCCGGCGATCAACCGCCATCCGCTGTTTCTTGATGGCAGCCTGGAAGTGCAGGACGAGGGCAGCCAGCTGCTGGCTTTGCTGCTGGGCGCGCGGCGTGGCGAAATGGTGTGCGATTTCTGCGCCGGTGCGGGCGGCAAGACGCTCGCCATCGGCGCAATGATGGCGTCGACCGGACGTCTGTATGCGTTCGACGTGGCGGAGAAGCGGCTTGCCAACCTGAAACCGCGGCTGGCGCGCTCGGGGCTGTCCAATGTCATGCCGCAGCTGATCGCGTCTGAGAGCGACACGCGGGTCAAGCGGCTGGCGGGCAAGCTCGATCGCGTGCTGGTCGATGCGCCGTGTTCCGGCCTCGGCACGCTGCGCCGCAATCCCGACCTGAAATTCCGCCAGTCGCCCGAGAGCGTGGCGGAGCTGACGCGGAAACAGGCCTCCATCCTGCGTGCGGCAGCGAAGCTGCTGAAGGCCGGCGGCCGCCTGGTGTATGCCACCTGCAGCCTGTTGCCGGAGGAAAACGACGCCATCGTCGAGGCGCTGCTGGCGGAAGGCGGGTTCGCCCTGCTGCCGGTGAACGAACTGCTGGCGCAGCACAAGATCGACCTCGATACCGGCGCCATGTTGAAACTGTCGCCCGTGGCGCATGGAACGGACGGCTTTTTCGCCGCCGTCCTGGTCAAGCACGCCAATTGACCCGAAGAGGCTTTGCCGCTATCTATACGGCGTTTCCTTCCGCTTGACTTGATCCGAGATGACGGCAGCGCCGCTCCACCCCGATACGTTTGGCACGCTGTGCGGCCTGTTCCGCGCGCGTGTCGCGGCGACGCCGGATAAAGTCGCCTACCGCCAGTTCGACGATGCTCGCGACACCTGGGTGAGCTTCACCTGGGCGCAGGTGGCGGCCGAGGTGGCGCGCTGGCAGGCGGCGCTGGCGAAAGAAGGGCTGGCGCCCGGCGACCGCGTGGCCGTGATGCTGAAAAACTGCGTCGAGTGGGTGATTTTCGATCAGGCTGCGCTGGCGCTGGGTCTGGTGACGGTGCCGCTGTATCTCGACGACCGCCCCGAGAGCGCGGCCTATGTTCTCGATCACGCGGATGCCAGACTGCTGCTGGTCGAAGGCAAATTCCAGCACAGGAAGCTGGCCGAGATTGCCGGTTCGGCCCACAGTCTGCAGCGCATCGTCAGCCTGGTCGCACCGGAAAACGGTCTGGCGGACTGGAGTCCGCGCTTTGTCGTGGCCGCCGACTGGCTGGATGCCGCGGCCGGCACGCCGCTGCCCGAGCGTCATCTCGCTCCCGACCTGCTGGCCAGCATCGTCTACACCTCGGGCACCTCAGGCCGCCCCAAAGGGGTGATGCTGACCCACGAAAATATCGTGTGGAATGCCTGGTACACCACGCAATGCGGGCCCTTCGACGACCAGGACGTTTTCCTTTCGTTTCTGCCCCTGTCTCACACCTTTGAACGCACCGAGGGGTATTACCTGCCCATGATGCTGGGCGCGGAAGTCGCCTATGCCCGCTCCATCGCCCTGCTGGCGCAGGACCTGCAGACCATTCGGCCCAGCGTGCTGATTTCGGTGCCGCGCATTTACGAACGCGTCTATGCCCGCATTCAGGACGCGCTGAGAAAAAAGGGCAGGGTTGCCCAGATGGTGTTCAGCCAGGCGGTGAACGTAGGGTGGCGGCGTTTTGAAGTGGAGCAGAAACGGGCGTCCTGGCACCCCATGTTGCTGGCGTGGCCGCTTCTGGAAGAACGCGTCGCCCGACCCATTGCCGAGAGGTTGGGCGGACGCATCAAATTCGCCGTTTCCGGCGGAGCGCCCCTGAACCCCGAGATTGCCAGAGCGTTTATCGGCCTGGGCGTGCCGCTCTATCAGGGCTACGGCCTCACCGAAGCCGGTCCCACGGTCAGCGTCAACCGCCCGCATTCCAATATCCCGTCCAGCATCGGTCTGCCGCTGCCCGGCGTCGAGGTGAAGATCGGCGACGACGACGAGTTGCTCACGCGCAGCCGCTGCGTGATGCGCGGCTACTGGAAAGACGAGGGCGCCACCCGCGCCATGATCGACGGCGAGGGCTGGCTGCACAGCGGCGACAAGGCGAGTGTCGATGCCAACAACGGCCATTACACGATCGTCGGGCGGATCAAGGACATCATCGTGCTGAACAACGGCGAGAAGGTGCCGCCCACCGACATGGAATCCGCCATCCTGCTCGATCCGCTGTTCGAGCAAGTGATGGTCGTCGGCGAGGGCAAACCCTACCTGGCCGCGCTGGCCGTATTGAATGAAGAGCACTGGCAGGCCTTTGCCGCGAGCCTCCACGTCGACCCCGGGCAAGCGTCGGCATTGCATGACCCCAAGGTGGTGAAGGCGCTCATCCGCCGTATGGCCCATCATCTCAGGCATTTCCCGGGCTATGCCCAGATTCGCCGGCTGTACCCGGATATCGAGCCATGGACCGTGGACGACGGCCTGTTGACCCCCACGCTCAAGATCAGGCGCAACGAGGTGCTTGATCGTTACCGCGCGGCGGTCGAGGCGATGTATGCTGATTTCGTACATTGATTATTCCAATTATCCAAGGGAGCTTCTATGTTGCATCGAGTAAACCGTCTGGCCGCGGGCTTGGCGCTGGCGGGCTGTGCCCATTTCGCACACGCCGCCGGATTCGCACTGATCGAGCAGAACGCCAGCGGCCTGGGCAATGCCTTTGCCGGGCAGGCTGCTGCCGCGACCGACGCCAGCACGATCTTCTTCAACCCCGCCGGGATGACACGCTTACCCGACCGGCAGTTGGTCGTTGCCGGGCACTTCATCAAACCGCAGTTCGAGTTCGCCGGCTCTTCCAGCATCGGCGGTGGCAACGGTGGTGACGCAGGCGCTCTTGCCTTCGTACCGGACGCCTACTTCGCGTATCGCCTGTCGCCGGACGTGCATCTGGGCGTGGGCGTGAACGCGCCGTTTGGGCTGAAGACCGAATACGACAACACGTGGGCCGGCCGTACTCAGGCAATCAAGACCGAGATGAAGACGATCAACCTCAACCCCTCGATCGCATGGCAGGTCAGCGAGTCGCTCGCGCTGGGCGCGGGCGTGAGTATCCAGTACGCCGATGCGACGCTCACCAATGCAAGCGCTGCGGGCCTGGTCACCATCAAGGGAGACGATTACGGCTGGGGCTTCAACCTCGGTGCGCTGTGGCGATTGAACGAGGCCACCCGCATCGGTCTTACCTACCGCTCCGAAGTCGATTACACGCTTGAAGGCACGGCCACCTTTTCGGGCGTTCCAGCGCTCAATGGACCTGTGACTGCGGACCTCACTTTGCCGGATTCCGCTTCCCTGTCTCTGTTCCACAAGCTTGACGCGCGCTGGGACGTGCTTGCCGATATTACGTGGACGGGTTGGAGCGATTTCGACGAATTGCGCATCCGCCGTACCAGCGGTGCTTTGGTGGGGGTTACCACGGAAAACTGGAAAGACAGCTACCGCTATTCGCTGGGCGCCAATTACCATCTCAACGATGATCTGACGCTGCGCAGCGGGGTGGCGTTCGACGAAACGCCGGTGTCCGACGCCTTCCGCACCGCGCGCATCCCGGACGAAGACCGCACCTGGGTCGCGTTCGGCGCACAATACCGCCTGTCGCCGAAGAGCCTGCTCGACGTCGGTTACGCGCACCTCTTCGTCAAGGACGCGCGCATCAATAAAACCGAAAGCGGGGTCACCCTCGCCGGCACGTACGAAAGCTCGATCGACATCCTTTCCGCGCAACTCACGCTGAACTTCTGACCTTGGCCAAAGCGCTCCCCTTCGACAATCTGCTGACACGTCTCATCGAGGACGGTCAGAACGTCGGCCTGCTGTGGCAGCTGGGCGTGCTGGCGCTGTGTGTGCTGGCGGCCTGGGGTGCGATGCGGCTGGTCATGCCCTATCTCGAGAAAACGGACGCGCGCTGGTCGGCTGGCCGCGCGGGTATCCGCCGGGTGGGCTTCCCGCTCTTCATGCTGGTGGCGCTGCTGCTCGGGCGCGACATCGCGCGCGTCTGGCTCGACAATACGCCTCTGCTGAATCTGGCCGTGCCGCTGCTGCTGGCGCTGGTCGGGGTGCGGCTGGTGGTGTATGCCCTGCGCTACGTATTCGAGCCGCGCGAGTCGCTCAGACTGTGGGAGCGCACGGCCGCCTGGCTGATTTGGGGCGCGTTCGCGCTGCACATCACCGGCCTCTTGCCGCGCATCCACGCGGCGATGGAGGCGCTGTCGTTCCAGTCGGGCGATACGCGAAGTAGGCGTCCGGTACGAAGGCAAGAGCGCCTGCGTCACCACCGTTGCCACC
>DASVPF010000135.1:0-1702 GCA_036382965.1 Thiobacillus sp. | reverse complement strand
ATCGGCGCCGGACTGCTCGGCGCAGCGGGTGAGCTCGATGGCCTCGGTGGTGGAATTCGCGCCGGTCCCGGC
Organism: Thiobacillus sp.; assembly: GCA_036382965.1. Taxonomy (GTDB): domain Bacteria; phylum Pseudomonadota; class Gammaproteobacteria; order Burkholderiales; family Thiobacillaceae; genus Thiobacillus. Next base: position 1,630 of record DASVPF010000135.1, on the reverse strand, counting down.
GATCACCGGCACCCTTCCGCGGGCGTGTTCCACCGTCACGCGGATCACCTCGCAGTGTTCGTCCATGTCGAGCGTCGGCGACTCGCCGGTGGTGCCGACCGCCACGATGGCGTCGGTGCCGTTCTCAACGTGGAAATCGATCAGGCGGCGCAACGCGGACAGGTCCAGCGACCCGTCCTCGTTCATGGGCGTGACCAGGGCCACCATACTGCCGTGAAACATAAGGCGCAAACCTGAAAAAAATAGATCGGGGAAACGCGCATGGTACTTGCGCCTTCCGCCGATGACAAGCCGTTGTCCGCTGCGCAAACGCGCTGTTTTATGGCCCGATCAGCGCATTGTCGTGGCGCCGCTGCCGCGCCTGTTTTAAGCTGCCGGCCCATGACAGATTCTGCCGCGAAACCCGTCCGCGAAATCCGCATCAACCCGATTGTGCCGAGCGAGTCGGTGCTGGTGGCGACCGCGCGCGGCATGCGCCCGAAAAAGGCCGAGGCACCGGCGCCGCGCGACACACGCGGCCACGTCGAGACCTGCCCGTTCTGCACCGGCAACGAACACATGACGCCGCCCGTCATCGCCTCCTATCCGGCCGAGAAGGACTGGGAAATCCGCATCGTCGAGAACCTGTATCCGGTGCTGGGCGACGATCGCCAGAATTCCAATCTCACCTTTGGATTGCAGCAGACTATCGACGGCTATGGCCGGCACGAGGTCATGATCGACCACAACCAGCACGGCATCGCTATTCACGAGATGAGCGAAGCGCATCTGGCGCTGTTGTTCGGCGCCTACCGCGATCGCATGGAACAGCTTTATAAGTCCAACTCACGCCTGCGTTACGTGCTGGCGTTCAAGAATTTCCGAAACCAATAACACCCCGGCGCTGGCGCAGGCGGCGCTGGCGCGCGCCATGGGTTGCGAACCCGAATGGATCGACGTCGCCGAACAGGAAGAAGGGCTGGCGTTTCACCATGTCGCCGAAGCCTGGGTTTAGTAGTTCTGGTTAAAGCCCGTTCGCCCTGAGCTTGTCGAAGGGTGAACGGGGCGCAAGAAATTAACAGTGATGATCGGTTCGTGCTTCGACAAGCTCAGCACGAACCAACTTAGAGGTTTCTTACTTAGTAAAAGCTGAGTGAAATGACGAGCCAAAAACCCGAAGCCTCGCAGCCCTCATCGACACTTCTATCGGTGCTGCTTTCCCTGCCCGGCGCGCTGGCCTTGTCGCCGTTTCGGCGCGACCGGCTGCTGAAGGAAATGCAGTCCCGCGTGCCGGGACTCACCGGTGTGACGGCGCTTTACTGGCACTTCGTGGCGCTCGACAGCGAACTCGATGCGCGCGGGCGCGTGCTGCTGGAGCGCCTGCTGACTTACGGTCCCGCCACCGAGGTCGTGCAAGCGAAACCAGCGATCGATCTGCTGGTGATTCCGCGCCTGGGCACGATTTCGCCCTGGTCCACCAAGGCTACCGACATCGCGCATTGCTGCGGGCTGAAGCAGATTCGGCGCATCGAGCGTGGTGTCGCCTGGCAATTCAGCAAGAACGACGGCGGCGCGCTGACAGCCACCGAGCGCGAGGCGAGTTATCACTGGCATCTCGAAATCACGCCGCGTACCAGCATTCCCACGGGTT
>DASVPF010000134.1:0-2481 GCA_036382965.1 Thiobacillus sp. | reverse complement strand
TTTTAAGGAAACCGGCAAGATGCCCGGTGAAGATGACGCCGCCCCGCTGACCTTTGAAGGCTGGCCCGAGCGGCGCGTCTTCCAGCACCTCTCGAATGCCGACATCAAATCTCCGAACGACGGAATCGATTTCCAGCAAATCCGCTTTTCTTATCAGTTTTAACTGCTGAATGGTTGCCCCGGGCGGGTGGGGTGATCCGTCGCTCTGATAAAATCAGCCGATGACTGATCTGTTCGGCGAATCCTCCTCACCGGCCGTGGCCCTGGCCCGCAAATGGCGGCCGCGCGCGTTTGCCGACCTCAAGGGGCAGGAACACGTCGTCCAGGCCCTGTCGAATGCGCTCACCCAGGGCCGTCTGCATCACGCCTATCTGCTGACCGGCACGCGCGGGGTCGGAAAGACCACGCTGGCGCGCATCCTCGCCAAGTGCCTCAACTGCGAGACCGGTGTCACCGCGACGCCCTGCGGCGTCTGTTCGGCGTGCACCCAGATCGATGCCGGGCGCTTCGTCGACCTGCTGGAACTGGACGCGGCGTCGAACACCGGCGTCGACAACATGCGCGAGGTGCTCGACAACGCGCAGTACGCGCCGACGGTGGGGCGCTACAAGGTCTACATCATCGACGAAGTGCACATGCTGTCGAAGCCGGCGTTCAACTCCATGCTGAAGACGCTGGAAGAGCCGCCGGCGCACGTGAAGTTCATCCTCGCCACCACCGATCCGCAGAAGATTCCGGTGACGGTGCTCTCGCGCTGCCTGCAGTTCAACCTGAAGCCGATGACCCCCGTGCTGGTCGCGCAGCATCTGGGCGAGGTGCTGGCGCAGGAAAACGTCGTCTGTGAGCCATCTGCGCTCAACCTCTTGGCGCGAGCCGCAGCCGGCAGCATGCGCGACGCGCTGTCGCTCACCGATCAGGCGATCGCCTATGGCGGCGGCACGGTCGAGGCGGCTGCGGTCGAAGCCATGCTCGGTACGGTACGGCGCGACTACCTGTTCGACCTGCTCGATGCGCTGGCCGCGCACGACGGCGATGCCCTGCTGGGGCACGCGCGCACGCTCGCCGAGCGCGGCATCGCCTTCGACGCCGCATTGCAGGATCTGGGCAACCTGCTCACCCAACTGGCGCTGATGCTGCACGCGCCCGATGCAATTGAAAGCGGCGTCGATGCCGAACGGATGCAAACCGCGACCGCACAGCTGGACGCCGAAACCGTGCAGCTGTATTACCAGATCGCGCTGAACGGCCGCCGCGACCTGCCGTATGCACCGGACGAGTTTTCCGGATTCTGCATGACGCTGCTGCGCATGCTGGCGTTTGCGCCGGGCTCGGCGTCGACGGAACGGCCCGCGCCAGTGCGTGCGGCGCCCGTCGCGCGGGCCGAGTCGGCGCCGCGTGTCGCCGCGCCGGTGGCGTCACCCATTCCTCCCACCCCCACTCCGACCGCGACACCTCGTGTTGAGACTACTCTGCCTGAACCGGTTGCGCCCCCCGAACAAATGGAGCCATCCGCACCCACGCTGCTTGCCCGTGAACCCGCCCCGGGCAGCGCCTGGGACTGGCTCGCCGTGGTCGCCGAATTGCGCCTCGGCGGCATGGCCAAGATGCTTGCAGACCACTGCGAGCTGGTGTCGCAGACGGGCGATGCGGTGACGCTGCGCATCGGCGAAGCACATAAACATTTGCTCGACCGTACCTATCAGGACCGGCTGGTGGGCGCATTGCGCGACAAGTACGGTGCGACGCTGAATGTGACCTTCGAGGTCGGCGTCGCCGCCGAACAGACGCCGCAGCAGGTGCGCACGCGCATCAAGGAAGCGCGCCAGGCCGAGGCCGTGGCCGCGATCGAAACGGATCCTTTCGTGCGTGAGCTGGTCGACCAGTTTGGCGGCCGGGTCGACGCCTCAACCATACAGCCATTAGGAGAATCGACATGATGAAGGGCGGCATCGGCAACATGATGAAGCAGGTCCAGCAGATGCAGGAGAACATGGCCAGGATGCAGGCCAAGCTGGCCGAAATCGAAATCGAGGGCGCCAGCGGCGCCGGCATGGTCAAGGTGGTGATGACCTGCAAATACGACGTGCGCCGCGTTAGCATCGATCCCAGCCTGATGAGCGACGACCGCGAAATGCTGGAAGACCTGGTGGCCGCTGCGGTGAACGATGCGGTGCGCAAGGTCGAGTCCACGGTGCAGGAAAAAATGGCCAGCGTGACCGCCGGCCTGCCGATCCCGCCGGGGATGAAGCTGCCGTTCTGATCGGGTTGAAACAGCGAGATGCAACCTGCCGCGCTGGAAAACCTGATCACCGCCCTGCGCGTGCTGCCGGGCGTCGGGCCCAAGTCGGCGGCGCGCATGGCCTATCATCTGCTGCAGCGCGACCGCCGCGGCGCCGAACAGCTCGCCGGGGCGCTCAACCATGCGCTGACGCATCTGCACCACTGCCGCCTGTGCAACAATTTTTCCGAGGCGGAAGTGTG
>DASVPF010000133.1:0-1804 GCA_036382965.1 Thiobacillus sp. | reverse complement strand
CGCACTCAAATACTTCTGTGGACGATTTTCCCGCTGGTCGCCATTCTGATCGGAGTGGCTTTCCTGGGAGTGAACAGCCACCAGAATTCGATGCGCGACCTCGTCGAGGAACGCGATAGCGCGCTCTCGCGCGTCGCCGCGGCGCGCAACTCCGAAGCGCTGGCGAGCCGGCTCGCAATCCTGCAGGCGCTGGTGCCGGCCGATCCCCAGGTCTGGCACTCGGAGCGCACCGCCTTCGATGGCGGCATCGCCTCCTTCGACGCGCAAGGCAACATTGTCAGGGCCGAACCCTCGGTGCACGCATGGGAGAGTCACCATGCCGTCGTGATCGGGCTGCTCGCCACGCAAGCGTCCTTTTCACCCCCCTTTGTGGAAGGCGGCGCCACCCGTGTCATCGTGGCCATTCCCACCGGAAACGGCGCCCTCGCCGGTGCGTTCACCCTGCCGCCGCTGGCGAACACCGGCGTCGGCGCACATGGGGTGGCCTACCTGGTAGATGCGACGGGGACGATCGTCGCCCATCCCGACCCGGCTCAGATCGGTCTGAACATGGGCACTCACCCGGGCATCCGGGACGTCCTGCGGGGTGAATCCGGCGCCACCCTGCACCGGGATGCGCGCGGCGTCGAGGACGTCATCGGCTATGCGCCGATCCCGCCGACGGGTTGGGGGTTGATCATCGAAGAGCCGTGGGAAGAGGTCGTCGCCCCGATGTTCCAGTATTCGGTGCTGCTGCCGCTCGTGCTCCTGCTGGCGGCGATTGTCGCCTTGGGGGCGATCTACTTTGGGGTGTGGGACGTCATCCGCCCGCTGCAGAATCTCGCCCAGGCGGCGAACCGGATCGCCTTCGGCGATTACGCTGCGGCGGAAAAGCCCGTCGGCGGCGTGCGCGAGATCGACGAACTGCGCGAGACGCTGAACAAGATGGCGCATCAGGTCCAACAGGCGCAGGCGGCGATGCAGAACTATATCGGGACCATCATGCGGGGGCAGGAAGACGAACGGATGCGGCTGGCGCGGGAGCTGCACGACGACACCATCCAGTCCTTGATTGCGATCCAGCAGCGCACGGAAATGGCGCACAAGGCGCTGGCGAAGGACCCGGCCCAAGCCGCCGTCAAGCTGGACGACCTGAAAGAAATGATTACGGAGACGTTGAACTCGGTGCGGCGATTTGTGCGCGACCTGCGGCCGACGTACCTGGAGAACCTGGGGCTGATCCCGGCGCTCGAGATGCTGACGCGCGAGTCGAACGCTCGTTTCGAGGTGGTGGGCGAGGCAAAGCGGCTGGATGCGGAACGCGAGCTGGCGCTCTATCGGATTACGCAGGAAGCGTTGCGGAACATCGCCAAGCATGCGCGGGCGACGCAAGTGGCGGTGACGCTGACGTTCGATGCGGACGGGGCGACCGCGACGTTGGAGGATAACGGGGTGGGCTTCGACGCTCCGGAAGGCGCCAGTGCGTACGCGCAGGCGGGGCATTTCGGTCTCATGGGGATGCAAGAACGCGCCCAGCTCTTTGGCGGGCACGTGTACGTCAAATCCGAGCGCGGTCGCGGAACGAAAGTTGTCGCCTATGTGCCGACGGCTCCCCAAAATTAGATTTTGGATGGCGACGGCGACCGATACAAAGGGCTGCCCAAAGTTACTTTCTGGACAGCCCTCTCTTCTTCTGAATTGAAATGACTCCGTTTATTCGCCCGGTTTGGGTATGCTCACGCGAAAGTCTACCTGTGTTTTCGGCGCGGCCGGATCGTTGCTGCGCAGCGTAATCACGCGGAACAGGTTGCCGTAGACATTATCC
>DASVPF010000132.1:0-4123 GCA_036382965.1 Thiobacillus sp. | reverse complement strand
CCAAGCCCGCGCCGCAGGCGCAAGCGACGCCTGCGCCCACGCCTGCGGAAGAAGCCAAAACGCCGGCCGCGCCTGCGCCCAAACCGCAGCCCGCAGCCGAACCGCAGGCTGCACGGCCCGCTCGCGTCACGGTGAAGCGGGGCGACACGCTGATCAGCATCGCCAGGCACGTACGTCCGCAAAGCGTGAGTCTGGAGCAGACCCTGCTCGGGCTCTACCGCGAGAATACGCAGGCGTTCGACGGCAATATCAACCGCCTGAAGGCAGGCAAGACGCTCGATGTGCCGTCGGCCGAGAAAACGGCCGCCATTGCGCAGCAAGATGCGGTGCGCGAACTCAAGCTGCAGGCGGACGACTGGCGCGCCTATCGGCAGAAACTGGCCGGTGCCGTGACTGCCGCGCCCGCGGCCAAGGCTGCGCCGGGCCAGGCCAGCAGCGGCAAGATCACGCCCAAGGTGGAAGACCGCGCCAAGCCTGCGCCCGAAACGCAGAAAGACGTGCTGAAGCTGTCCAAAGTCACGCCACCGTCAGCTGCCGCAGGCAAGGCTGACGCAACCCGTGCGCTGCAGGAAAAGCTGCGCGCCCAGGAAGAAGACGCCACTGCGCGCGAAAAAGCGCTGCGGGAATCGGGTCAGCGCGTGGCCATGCTGGAAAAGCAGGTCCAGGACATGCAGAAACTGGTCGGGATTAAGGAAAAGGCGCATGAAGCGCCCGCCCCCGCACCGGCCGCAGCCAAGCCCGAACCCACTCCCAAACCCATCCCGGCCGAGGCCAAGCCTGCGCCGGCTGCCAAGGCGAAGCCCAAGCCCGCCCCCGCGCCGGTCGCCCCGGTCGTCAAGGCGCCGCCGGCCAGCCCCGAACCCGCCGAGAATTGGTACGACCCGCTGCTCGCCAATCCGCTGTATTGGGGCGGCGGTCTCGCGGCGCTCGGCCTGGGCGGCACGCTGTGGTGGATGGTGGCGGGCGGCGGCGGTCGTCGCCGCAAGGCCAGCATCACCGGCATGGAAGACAGCATCATGAGCGGCGGCGAAGTGCAGGCCAACACCGCAGCCGGTGCCGCCGCTGCGGGGGGAAGCGTCAATACCGGCGACACCTCCTTCCTGACCGACTTCAGCCAGGCGGGTCTCGGTACCATCGATACCCACGACGTCGACCCCATCGCCGAGGCCGAGGTCTACATGGCCTACGGTCGCGACGCCCAGGCCGAGGAAATCCTCAAGGAAGCCATCGTCAAAAATCCGGATCGCCACGAAACCCGCGTCAAGCTGCTGGAAATCTATGCGGCGCGGCGCAATACCGTGGCGTTTGAGGCGGTCGCGGGCGAACTCTATGCGGCGCTGGGCAGCAAGCCGAGCCCGCTGTGGGACAAGGCCTGCGAAATGGGCCGCAGCATCGACCCGACCAATCCTCTGTACGGCGGCGTGCAGTCCGCAGCGCCGGCGGCAACGGTGGCAGCCACGCCCGCAGTCGCAGGCGGCGCGGTGACGTTCGATACCGAGCAGCATTTCGAAGCGCCTGCCGAACCGGCGCCTGCTTCGCAGGCCGAGCCGGAACCTGCATCGGAACCTGAACCCAGCGCGCCGCTGGAATTCGAAAGCGCGGGACACGTCCTCAATTTCGACACGCACGCCGAGCCGGCTGCGGCGCCCGAAGCCGGGTACGAGGAAATGGATACCCAGGGCCTGGACTTCGACCTGCCGGATCTGGATCTGCCGGCGGCGGACGACACCCTGAAGCTGGAACTCGGTCTGGAAGAAGACAACGGCCCGGACAGCAAATTCGACTTCAGCGGTCTCGACCTCGATCTGGGCGAGGCCGGCAGCAACGAGCTCGAACTCGACGAAGTCGGCACCAAGCTCGACCTCGCCCGCGCCTACGTGGAAATGGGCGACAAGGAAGGCGCCCGTGAAATCCTCAACGAAGTGCTGGCCGAAGGCAACGACAAACAGAAGGCCGACGCGAAAGGCATATTGAGTTCGCTTGGCTAAAACTCTTCATCCGGCTGCCCGCATCCTGTTGTGGTGCGGGTGGGCGGTCGCGGCGGAACGCGCTGCACCGCCTGTCCTGATCCTCCTGGCCGTCGCCACCGCGACGGCCTTTCTGTTTGCGCCTGTCCGCCATGAAGGCTGGCGCCTGCTGCGCCGCACGCGCTGGCTGATGGCGGTGCTGCTGCTGACCTATGCCTATACCCTGCCGGGACGGGACATGTGGCCGGCGCTGGGATGGGCAGATCCAAGCATCGAAGGTCTGCTGCAAGGCGCATTGCGCGTGGGGCGGCTGGGTTTGATGCTGGCGGGACTGGCGCTGCTGCTGGCCTACACCGCCCGCCCGCGGCTGATTTACGGCTTGTACGCGCTGGCGAAACCGCTGACCTGGCTGGGCTTCGACCGCCGCGCCTTCGCGGTGCGTCTGGGCTTGACGCTGGACTACGTCGAGCACACGCCCAAGCCGGTGCGCTGGCTGGATGCGCTGCGCGCGCCGCCGCCCGACGACGCGGCGTCCGTCGCCCCCTACCGCTTGCACGCCGAGCGCTGGCACGGGAGCGACAGCGCCGTCATACTGGCGGGCTCGCTCCTGTTGTGGATCGCACTGGCATGAGGCCACGTTGAGATGAGGCCGTGTTGAGATGAGAATCGTACTGGGACTGGAATATTGCGGCGTCGGCTTTTGCGGCTGGCAGTCGCAGCCGCAGGGCTGCGGCGTGCAGGATGCGCTGGAAGCCGCGGTGTCCGCCATCGCCGGCGAACACACCGGCGTCACCGCGGCCGGCCGTACCGACACCGGCGTCCACGCGGCGTTTCAGGTGGCGCACTTCGACACGATGGCAGAACGTCCGCTGACGGCCTGGGTGCGCGGCGTCAACAGCCACCTGCCGGCAGGCGTGGCGGTGCTGTGGGCGCGCGCGGTGGGCGAGGATTTCCATGCGCGTTTTGCCGCGACGCAGCGCGGCTATCGCTACGTGTTGCTGAATCACCCGGTGCGCCCCGGCCTCAACCACGGCCTGATCGGCTGGCATCACCGTCCGCTCGACGCCGACGCGATGAACCTGGCCGCGGCGCACCTGATCGGGCAGCATGATTTTTCCGCCTTCCGTGCCGCCGAATGCCAGGCCAAATCCCCAATCAAGGCGCTGCGGCGGGCGCACGTCGAGCGGCGCGGCGATTATCTCCTGTGCGATTTTCAGGCCGACGGCTTCCTGCATCACATGGTGCGCAATCTCATGGGCTGCCTGATCCAGGTCGGCGCTGGCGCGCAGCCGCCGGCGTGGCTGCACGAGATTCTGCAAAGCCGCGACCGCACGCGCGCTGCGCCGACCTTCGACGCCGCCGGGCTGTATCTCACCCACATCCGGTATCCTGCGCACTTTGCCTTGCCGGAAAGCTCAGAACGATGGCTGTTCGCGTAAAAATCTGCGGCATCACCCGATTGCAGGATCTGCACGCCGCCTGCGCCGCCGGGGCGGACGCGCTGGGTTTCGTGTTCTACGAGAAAAGCCCGCGCCACCTCGCGATCGCCGCCGCCGCCGCACTGGTGCGCGAACTGCCGCCCTTCTTGCAGGCGGTCGGCCTGTTCGTCGACGCCGATCCGGCATTCGTCGACGCGGTGCTGCAGGACGTGCCGCTCGATCTGCTGCAGTTCCACGGCGCCGAGACGCCCGCCGACTGCGCGCGCTTCGGCCGGCCTTACATCAAGGCGGTGCGCGTCAATCGCGACACGGATTTGCTAAAATGCGCGGCTGACTTTGATGCCGCGCGCGGTTTGCTGCTCGATGCCTTCGTGCCGGGCGTGGCGGGCGGCACCGGCGAACGCTTCGACTGGAGCCTGATCCCGCCGGGCCTGCCCAAACCCATCATCCTGTCGGGCGGACTTACGCCCGACAACGTTGCCGAAGCGGTGCGCACCGTGCGCCCATGGGCGGTGGACGTGTCCTCCGGCGTCGAGGCATCGCTGCTTGTTAATGGGGCGGCGGTTGCCGCCAAGGGCATCAAGGACGCACACAAAATTGCGCAATTCATTGCGAAAGCGAAAGAAGCATCATGAAGCTGACTGATCTCCCGGATTCACACGGCCACTTCGGGCCTTACGGCGGCATTTTCGTCGCCGAAACCCTGATGGCGGCGCT
>DASVPF010000131.1:0-1917 GCA_036382965.1 Thiobacillus sp. | reverse complement strand
GGCGTCATCACGCGACGCTGGTCGCCCGTGTCGCTTCCGGCCGGGCGGATACCCGGCGTCACCAGGCGGAAATTCGCGCCCAGATCGGTGCGCAACGTGGCGGCCTCCTGCGCCGAGCAGACCACGCCATCGAGCTTGCAGGCGTGCGCCAGGCGCGCCAGCCGCAGCACCTGGTCGGCGGGCGCTACCGAAATGCCGACTTCGCCCAGGTCCTCTGCGCTCATGCTGGTCAGCACCGTCACCGCGACCAGCAACGGCCGCCGCGGCAGATCCGCCAGCGCCTCCTGCGCGGCCGTCATCATGCGCCGCCCGCCCGAGGCGTGGACGTTCAGCATCCACACCCCCAACCCGGCTGCCGCGCGGCACGCCGCCGCCACGGTGTTGGGAATGTCGTGGAATTTCAGATCGAGGAACACCTCGAAGCCGCGCGCCACCAGCGCCCGCACCAGATCCGGCCCCGCCGCGGTGAACAGTTCCTTGCCCACCTTCAGCCGGCACAGCGCCGGATCCAGCCGCGCCACCAGCGCCAGCGCCGATGCCGCGTCGGCATAATCCAGCGCCACAATAATTTTTATCGAATTCACGCCATTACCTGCTCTTGAATCTTGCATCTCAGCCCTCGCCCTCGCGCCGCTCGGGATCAAAACTGTCCCAGCGCCCGCACGCCGGACAGCGCCAGAAAAACTGCTTGGCCTTGAACCCGCAACTGCCGCACTGGTAGCGCATCATGCGCTGGCTGTGCGACGCCACCAGACTCTTTTCCACCTGCAGCAGCTCGCGCTCGGCGGGCTCGGCATTGATGAGCTCGGCTTCGAGCAGGCGATCCAGCGTACGCAGGCTGGGGTTGCGCCGCAGTTCCTCGCGCGCCAACTGGCTGGCGGCGGCGGCACCCTCGGTTCCGGACACCGCCAGGTACAAGGCACCGAACACGTCCTGCGACGGTTGCCGCGCGTACAGCGCGCGCAGCCACTGCACGCCCTCGTCCAGCCGCCCCAGCTGGCGCTGCTGCCGACCTTGTTCCGACTGCGCCGCGAGGCTGCGCGCAAGCCGCAGCCGGTCGAGCTGGATACGATCACGCAGACCGACATTCCCGCCATCTGATTGATCATGGAATTCGAATTCTGGTGGTTGCTGGCGTTTCCCCTGTTCTTTGCGCTGGGCTGGCTGGCCGCGCGGGTCGACATTCGCCAGGTGGTGACCGAGTCGCGTGCGCTGCCCAATTCGTATTTCCGCGGGGTGAATTTCCTGCTCAACGAGCAGCCCGACAAGGCCATCGAAGCCTTTCTCGAAGTCGTCAAACTCGAACCCGAAACCATCGACCTGCACTTTGCGCTGGGCGGCCTGTTTCGCCGTCGCGGCGAACTCGACCGTGCCATCCGCATGCACGAAAACCTGCTGGAGCGCGAGGGCCTGGCCGAAGAGCAGCGCCTGCGCGCGATGAGCGAACTGGGGCAGGACTACCTCAAGGCCGGCCTGCTCGACCGCGCCGAGCAGGTGTTCGGCAAGCTGCTGGAAACGCCGCAGCACGGACTGGCGCGCACCTCCCTGCGGGAAATCTACGTGCAGGAGAAAGACTGGCAGAAAGCCATCGATGCGGCGCGCCTGCTGGAAAAAGACACCAGCAAGCCGCTCAACGCCGACATCGCCCATTTCTACTGCGAACTGGCCCTGCTGGAATCGGCCAAGGGCCATCCCGACGCCGCTGCGGCGCATCTGCAACAGGCGCTTGCGGCCAACCGCCAGTCGGTGCGCGCCAACCTGATGGCGGGCGATCTCGACGCGGCTGCGGGACGGCACGAATCGGCCATCGCCGACTGGCGCCTGGTCGAAACGCAGAGCGCGGCGCACATGGCGCTGGTGGTGGATCGCGTGCTCGGCAGCTATCGCCAGTTGGGACGGCTGGACGAGGGCGTGCAG
>DASVPF010000130.1:0-3479 GCA_036382965.1 Thiobacillus sp. | reverse complement strand
CTGCCGAATTTCGGTCAGCGCAGACTTCATTTTGTCGAAATCCTGTCGATAACCCAGACATGAATGCATGAATTGGCGCAGCCCTTCATGCCAGCCCACCTTTTCCATGGCCAGCTCGATTCGGCGGATTCCAGCCGAAGTCGCACCCGTATGGCCCGGAGTCGAGGGGCCCCCTGTCCATAACGAGGCCGCCCCTCCTTTCATAGCAAAGACAGGTTGATTGATGACACAGGTTGAACAGATCAAGCTCAGCGCTCAGTTACCCACGCCGCGCGGCGTCGCGCTCGCAGTACTCGAGCTGTCCCGCCGCGAGAACGCGACGCTGGCTGAAATTGCCCGGGTGGTGCAGGTCGATCCCGCACTGTCCGGACGGCTGATCAAACTGGCCAACGCCGCGTCGCGCATCAGCCGCCCGGTGGTGTCGGTGCAGGAAGCCGTCGCGCGCCAGGGCATGGCGTCGGTGCGCCAGCTTGCGCTGGGATTCTCCCTGCTGGACCAGTACCGCGCCGGCGCCTGCGACGCGTTCGACTATCAGGGGTTCTGGTCGCATTCGCTGCTGATGGCGCTCTCCATGCAGGCTTTGGGCATGCGCGTGCGCGTGGCCGCCGCGGACGAATTGTTCATCTGCGGCCTCCTGGCGCAGGTGGGCCAGCTGGCGCTGGCGACGGCGTATCACGACGAATACAACGCGGTGCTGGAAGCTTATCGCGCCGACCCCTCGCAGCCGCTCATCGTGCATGAACGAGCCCATCTGGAAACCGACCACACCGAACTGGGCATCGTCATGATGACCGACTGGGGCGTGCCCAAGGTATTTACCGTGCCGCTCGCCCATTACGAAGATCTGGAGCTGCCTTTCTTCCCCCACGATTCGCGTTCCCACAGCCTGACGCTGATGCTGCGCCTGTCGCATCGCCTGGCCGATCTCGGCGTCGCCAATGCCGACCTGCGCCCGAAACTGGCACGGGAATGGGTCACGCTGGCTGCCGAGCTCGACCTGCCGCAGGACGCGACCGGGAACTTCATCGACGAGGTGGTGGCAAGCTGGCACGACTGGGGCGCGCTGCTGAAAATACCGACGTCGGTTTTGCCGCCCTTTTCCGAAATCGATCATGGCCACGCGGAAGCCGCGGAAGACGAGGCGCCGCTGCGTATCGTGGTGGCGGACGGCAACGCCTTCACGCGCCGCAAGACCATGGCGCTGCTGGTCGAGAACAGCGCCCATATCGTGTATCCGGCCGACAACGGCAACACCGCGCTGGCGCTGGCGATGGAAGTGCTGCCCCACGTCATCATCGCGCACTACAACCTGCCGCTGCTCGACGGCCTGGAACTGTGCCAGGCCTTGCGCGCCACCGACGAAGGCCGCCGCATGCACATCCTGCTGATGGCCGACAATCACGACGAAGAACAATTGACCCGCGCCTTCGAGGCCGGCGCGGACGGCTATGCGCCCAGTACCATCAGCGCCAAGGGACTGCGCACGCGACTATGCGCGGCGCAACGCCTGGTACAACTGCAAAGCGCCTGGGAGCGCGACCGCGCCCAGCTGCGCCAGATTGCCGCCGAACTGGCGGTCGCCAACCGGCGCCTCGCCACCGCCGCCCTGACCGATTCGCTGACCGGACTGCCCAACTGCCGTTCGGCCATGGACCAGCTGGAACAGGCCTGGAGCGCGGCGTCGCGCACCGGTTTTCCGCTTGCCGTGATGGTGGTCGACATCGATCACTTCAAGCACATCAACGACACCCACGGTCACGCCGCCGGCGACAAGGTGCTGCGCGAGGCCGCGGTCACGCTGCGCGCCTCGGCACGCCGCGAAGACAGTGTCTGCCGCATCGGCGGCGAGGAATTCCTGGTCATCTGCCCCAACACCGACCTCAAGTCCGCGATGCAGTCGGCCGAACGCTTGCGCGCCACGCTCGGCGCCCGGCGCATTGCCATCGGCCACGCCGAAAGCACCATCACCACCAGTGTCGGCGTGGCGGTGCGCGACCCGGACACGATCGACATGGATGCGCTGGTCAGCGCCGCCGACCAGGCACTCTACGCGGCCAAGGAAGCCGGCCGCAACCAGGTGTGCAGCCAGCGCCCGCCCCGTGCCCGTGCCCGGGCGTGAGCCCGGGCGCTTACAACGCACGTGAAATCCAGCGCACCGCATCGTCCTCGGGATGCGGTGCGGTGCGGAAGCCCAGGCTTGCCACCAGCTTCAGCATGGTGTGGTTGGTTTTCAGCACTTCGCCCTCGATCCGCTTCAGACCCTTGCCGCGCGCCACGTCCATCAGCACGTCCATCAGCTTGTGGCCGATGCCCTGCTTCTGCCACAGGTCGCTGACCACCAGGGCGAATTCGCAGGTCTCGCCATCCGGGTTGATGGCATAGCGCACCACGCCGAGTTCCACTTCCCTGCCGTCGATCTCGCTCAGCGCCAGCAGCGCCATTTCGCGCGCGTAGTCGATCTGGGTGAGGCGCGCCAGCATGGCGGGCGATAGCTCGCTCACGGCGTCCATAAAACGGAAATATTTGGTTTCCTCGGACAGGCTGCGCACAAAGCTTTGCATCAATTCGGCATCTTCCGGACGGATCGGGCGGATCAGCACGTCGTTGCCGCCGGGAAGCTGCCAGTGCGTCACCAGATGCGCCGGATAGGGGTGGATCGCCATGTGGCTGTAACGATCGGCCGTCGGCACGCGCGGCGCGATGACGATGCGCGCATCCAGCACCAGCGCGCCGCGTTCGTCGACCAGCAGGGGATTGATGTCCAGTTCGGCCAGCCAGGGCAGTTCGCAGACCATTTCCGACAGGCGCAGCAGCACCGTTTCCAGCGCCGCCATGTCGACCGGCGGGCGGTTGCGGAACGGCCCCAGCAGCGTCGCCACGCGCGTGCGCCGGATCAGGTCGTGCGCCAGATAACGGTTCAGCGGCGGCAGGGTGACGGCACGATCCTGAAAGGCTTCGACGTCGACGCCGCCGGCACCGAACACGATCACCGGTCCCAGCACCGGGTCCGAAGTCATGCCGAGCAGGACTTCGCGGGCGTGCGGACGGGTCACCATGGGTTCGATGACGATGCCGTCGAGCGTGGCGTCGGGACGGATGCGCTTCACGTCGGCCAGCATCTCGCCGAACGCGGAGCGCACCGCCTGGCCGCTGGACAGCCCCAGGCGCACGCCGTTGACGTCGGACTTGTGGGTGATGTCCGGCGAGTTGATCTTCATCGCCACCGGGAAGCCCATCTGCTGCGCCATCAGCATCGCCTCCATGGGATTGCGCGCGATCAGCGTCGCCGCGATCGGAATGCGGAACGCCGACAGCAGCGCCTTCGATTCCACTTCGTTCAACAGGTGGCGGCCCTGCGCCAGCGCGCTCTCGATGATCAGGCGGGCGCCTTCGACGTCGGGTTCGGCCTGCTGCGACAGCGGCCCCGGCGTCTGCATCAGCTGGCGCTGGTTTTCATAGAACGCCGACAGGAAGGAGAA